>CAYSUZ010000335.1:0-2505 GCA_964434335.1 uncultured Planctomycetota bacterium
CCGCCACAACCGCGGCCTCGCCCGGCAGCGAAGACCCCTCCGGCATCGCAAGCGGCTGCTCGATCTGCTCGACGTCGCCAGTCCCGGCACACGCCGCCAGCAACATCAGCCCCAGCAGCACGCCCAGCAGCGCAAGCGACCTCTTCGGTTCGCGTCTCATCGCTTTATCCCTTTCGCATGAAAGAAGAATTCCTCGTCTTCGGGTATACCGTGAAATTTCAGCATGTTGCGCCGCATCCGCACCAGCAAATCCATCGCCAACTTTTTCTCGCGCACCGCAAAGCCATCGGTCAATATGTCCGTGAATCTCTGCAAAACCTTAAAAAAACCGGGCCTAAGCTTTTTGGCCTTCGGCGTCAGAAAAAGCATATAGGCGCGGCCATCGCTGGGGTCACGGCGTTTTGCGACATAGCCCAGCTTGACCAGATTGTTGACCGTCCGCGTAATCGTGCTTTTGTCGACCTTGATCGCCTGGCAGATATCCTGCTGACGCAGGCCGTCGCAGCCGTAGAGACAGCGCACCACGGGAAATCCCCCGTGACCCATGCCGTAGACGGCCAATTCCTTATCCATATACATCATCGCCAGCCGCGCCACGCGGCCCAGCGCCTTGCCGATATTCGATTCGTCCGGCATAAATTCTTTCATCAAAATTCTCCCACACAATTTGGTTGCATACACAACCAGTTTACACCATAAAGTTGCATTGTCAACCAAAAACCGTTGCGCATACAACCTTTTTTCGAAAGGGACGCCTCCTCCTTCGCGTAGCGAAGGGAAGTGTCCCTTTCGGTATCCCTTTTAGCAAAAACATTGACACATCCGCGCCCTGCTTTTTGGCCTGATGGCAAAAAGAGGCCGGGCGCTTCCACTCACCGACAAATCTTGTGCCCTGAAAGGGACACATCCTCCTTCGGAAGCAGGCCGCAGGGCTGCGCATCGAAGGGATGTGTCCCTTTCAGCACTTCCAGCATAAACATTGACACATCCGCGTTCGGGGGATAAATTGCCGGTTGGGAAAATACGTACTTCATTAAATGGAGGAGAAATGAGCAAGTTTCAAAAAATCATCGCCCTCCAAATCCTCAAAATTACCTCTTCATATTTAAGAAGCCCCGCCTTTCGACGGGGCCTTTTGTAATCACTGCGGTGTATGCGATTCACCTGCTCATCTCTTTGCTGCTATGCCAACGAGATCAAAGCAGAACATGGGTTGAACCCAAGTTACAGGAATCACTAACCGGAAAATGTCCAACCACTAAGCATCATCTGCAAATCCTGTAAAATTGTTGTAGTTTCCTTACCATATTTGTCGCCCTCACACATCTCACGCGACCAAGAGGTATGCATGGTCGACGTGACAAGGTCTTGGAGTTCTTGGATTGCCTCTTGAGCGGTTTTATGATTGCGCTTTTTCAAAATACGATATGCCTCCATACCCGCCTCATAAACCCAAGGTATACGATCTCGGAGTAAGCTTACCGCTATGAGTAAATAAGTGTCGGGAGGGAACTCACGGGATGACATATGCATGAAGCTGCGAACAAACCTTGGTTGTACTGCGGAATCGTAATTGTAACGTAGTGATCTTGTGTCAGAATATTTATCAAGACGAGATCGCAATGATTTTGCAAGAGACTGAAATTCCTCCTTCAATAATTGCGCGTCCACCCCTCCCAATCGAACTTCCATCTTAGCCAAACCTGACCTTAAGTCGGATACGGCAGCCAATATATCAGCCAACGATCTTTCTTCAGGCTTATCACTTTGGCGAAGGATTTGCAGATCCAATGAAACTGAAATTGGGGTTTCCATTTCCGAAGAATCCTTCTCTAACGACTTGATTTGTGATGTTATCTCACTTTTCGCAACATCAACGCTATCAAGGTCCTGATGATTCACATGAATTGTTCTAGTGCCAGAAACATCAAATGGTATACGCTCCCCCTTTTTGATAATCTGTACTAGTGGCTTGCGAATTGCGTGTCGAATAGCTAGTTCGTAGAACACATTTGGATTTCGTTCTGTAAGATCGGCGATCACCAAGGGATCATCTACTACTCGTTGAATAACTTGGCTAGTAATGATACCAGGCTTGTCGATTTCGTCAGCCCGTTCTGCCTTATACCCACACGCCTCAACCGCAGGACGAACAATGTGTTTAAGAACCTGATCAGATCTCTTTCGGGTTTCTGATTCAGGTTCTCCGATAGGAGCTATTACAAAACAGTTCTTGGGCTTATTCTCTTTCTCTGTAGTCATATCACATCGCCTCGAAATAGGTTGTATATGTCATTTTATGCACAATAGCATTATCCAAAATACGAGGAATTAGTCAAGCATGCCTAATAGGTGGAAAAAAGTCGGCAAATTCTCCCCTTTGCAAACGATAATAGTTGCCGTAAAATGTTTTTCCCACACAGAAACTCTTCCATAATCGCATTATAATCCCCCATCACAATCCAATTATAATATCAAATTTAAGCAGGAACAATCACAACACAT
>CAYSUZ010000336.1:0-2498 GCA_964434335.1 uncultured Planctomycetota bacterium
CAGTGCAAAAGCATCTTCAGCGCCACCGCCAGCAAAATGATCGTCAGCACCCATCGCACAACATCGCTGCGAACCTTGCCAGCAAAACGCGAGCCTACCAACGCGCCAGCCACAACTCCCACCGACATCGGTATTGCATATTCAAACGCGATCCGCCCGCCGAACACGTTGAAAGCCGTGCCAGAGGCGGAGGTAAAGACGATGGAAAACTGGGTCGTAGCCGTAGCCACTGTAACGGGAATTCCCATAACCAAAATAAAAAACGGCCCGAGCAACGAGCCGCCAGCGATACCGGTCATCCCTGCGAAAAAACCCTTCACGACTCCGAACGCGCCCAACAGCGGCATATTCACATGGTAGCGAAAATTTACGCCATTACGCAAAGTCCTGCTGCGACGCTCGCCGCCCTTTAGCAGCCCCGTCGCGTCCTTGCGAATCCGGCGCTGTATCGCCAGCATAATCGCCGCGAATACCAGCACCACTCCTATCACAAGGCTAAAAGCTCCCGCGTCCAGATGCTCCACAACCAGCGTGCCCGCTATCACCGCAGGAACCGACCCCGCGCTGACGACAAACCCGGCTTTCCAATCGATACGCCGCTGGCGGGCACTGAAAAACGAGCCTGTGATGGAATTGCACAAAATTACGAACATCGAAGTCGCTACTACTGCCGCAGGCTCAAGCTTGAAAACCAGCAACAGCAACGGCACAATTATGAAGCCGCCGCCCAGCCCGACAAACGTGCCAACACAGCCAGCAACCAGCCCTATGGCCAGCAGAATCGCTATTTGGTCAAGCGCAAGCATTAAACGTTATTGGCCGAGACTCCTGTGGAGTAAACGATAGTATCTGTTAGCCGCCAAAACCGGTCATCTAATTTTTCTTCTCTTTTTCAGGCTCGTAAACTGAACCTTTGCGCTTGTCGGTAATTTCGATTTTGCTGATCCTGTCACCAATCATAAGTTTGTCAATCTCGTCGATGCCTTTCACAATGAAGCCAAAAGCAACGAGCGCCTTGCGTTGTTCCTCGAGTCGAGGACGATATTTCATCAAAAAAATCTGTGCGGGCGATGATTTGGCACAGGTCAAAGTCCCGCGAAATACACCGCGTTTGGATTTGGCTTCAATCGAGTAGTCAGGCTCGCCGACGCCACAATCAAACTTGCTGCCCGTCAAAGCAAAAATGTTGTTAATGGCGAAAAATTCCTTGTTGTCGTAATAGCCGCTCTCTGCCAAAGAGATAAAGTTGGCCACGGCGTTAAAGGCGTCATCCTCAAACAAAAGAACCGTTATCGCACCCTTCTCCTTGCCGTCTGCGCCAACAAAAGTAATCTCGGCCCGCGGCAGGCGCTTGTCCTCGCCGGTCTTGTCCGCATCGTCTTTGCGCTCACGGTCCTCTATGCGTTTCTCTGTTTCCTGCGCATCGTTTTCTTCCTTACCTTTCAAGATTTTCTGTTTGTCTTCGCCTTCCGACAACATAGAATCATATATTGCGTTCGCCTCATTGTAGCGCTCCAGAGACATCAACAGATTGCTCTTAACCGATTTCCATGAATCTCTGGAAAATCTGGTGTTAATAAAAAAGCTCCCGTCTGGATCCGCCTTCATAATTTGATCGATCAAGGCCAGCCCCTGTTGAAAGTTGATAGCATCCAACAAACCAGCAAGTGCGCTAAAAAATATTTCGGCGTCATCTTTTTTCATACCAACGTGAAAATAAGCGACTATTTCATCCGTATATTGCGCACACCTCTCCGGCGACAAACCATAGACCATGGTCTCCTTTTCAAGCAGGCTAACGCCACTCTGTTCTCCACTACGTTGGTCAGAGCTGTAATCAATCGGCTCCACAAACACCAACTTGAGATAATCTATCGAATGTGCATTGCGCGTCTCTTGCGGGATTGCGGCCAAAACCACTTTCACATCATCAACTAGTTTACGGCCAACCGTTCGCATTACCTTTTTCAGTTCTGCTTGTCTGACTTCCTTCTCTTCATCCTCAAGCCCACCCACCTGCAATTTTGGGCTCCATTCCTGCACAATCCCCCTTACCTCGTCAAGATAAGCATCCTTGATTTCGGCTATCTTCACCCGCGCGGTCTGGATCACCGGATCGGTTGCTTTGTACTCGGTTTTGTTCACTTCTCCGTCGTCGCCACATCCAGCGGCAAACACCATCACACATAGTCCCAACAGAATCAGTATCTTCTTGGTCATGCCCTTTGCTCCTTGATTGGAAATCTCACATCGTTTTTTTTGCAATTCGGATTTCGTCCATAGCGCGAACGAACCGGTGATTATACATAAAACACGCCGAAGTTCAGCGCAAAAAATTATTTATCATCCAAAAAATTACGCCACAAGCGCTTCGCAAATTCCTGCAAACTACCCTGCCCATAGGAGCGAACACGCGCAACGTGGATCATCTCGCCGTCGGCGTCGAACACCACCCGCGCACCCCACAGCGAATCGACCGAATCGGCCTGCAACGCATA
>CAYSUZ010000337.1:0-2497 GCA_964434335.1 uncultured Planctomycetota bacterium
ACCCATTTCGGGGTCAAAGATTCTTCTGTTGGGGATGGCCTACAAGAAGGATGTGGACGATATGCGCGAGTCGCCGGGGATACGCCTGCTGGACATGCTGGTCAAGCGCGGTGCAACCGTTGTCTATCACGACCCTTATATCCCGACCCTGCCCAAGATGCGCGATTATTCGTACAAAATGCAGTCCGTGCCGCTTTCGGACGAGATTTTGGCCCAGCAGGACTGCGTTCTGATCGTAACAGACCACACCGACATAGATTACGTTAGCCTTGTGGATCGCAGCCGCGTCGTTGTGGATACTCGCAACGCCACGAAGTCGATCCCGCAGAACCTGCGCGCGAGAGTCGTAAAGGCTTGAAAACAAATAGGTTATTTCAAAAGCCCCTGCTGTTCGCGGGGGCTTTTTTTGTCCATAAAAAAACCCCTGTTTGGTCAGAACAGGGGAAAGTTGAAAGGAGATAAGTGGAGTTTGATTTTGTGTTTGGTTGTTTAGTTCTCGAAGGTAACTCCCGCCTTCACATATCTAGACACACAACTTGGCAAAACGTCTCGGTCTTTTTTCAAAAAAATTCGCCCAAAACGCAAATTGTTTTTAACGCATTGTAAATATTGTTGTTATGGAACGGGTTTTTTTGTGTGAAATGCGTATTTTTGCACGTAAATAGAGCCGGAAAAGAAATATCCCTGCGGAAATAATGAACAAATTCCCATAAATATTGTTATACGGAGTGTAATCAGCGGATTTTACAGGGAGGATATGCAAATGAGTGGATTAAAGGCAGGAATTTGCGTTATTGCGGCGCTGTTGGTTTTGGCGGTCGGCTGCAAGACTTCACAACCGACCCAGTCCCGGTCTGAACTAACGGAACGTGATTTTGAGGCGTTGCTGGCGAGAACCGCGGCGAAGATGGATCGATTTGCCGCTGACGAAGAAATACGATTTTCGCCTGAGGAAAAAACGGCGCTAATGTGCCTGATACCTGCGGAGGTATTCAGCATTTTTGGTCCGGATTTGCTCAATATCCAATCCAGCAGGTCCTATTTTTCGAATTGCTTGGTTCCTGTCGGCAATGAACTCAAAGTGTATGCGGCCATTGACACGCAGGATATGGATAAAGCGCTGATATCCCGGATATTCGACGCCTCGTTTGACACCACCGTGGCGATCGCAGAGTACTTTGACACATGCCATGTCGTTGTCGATTCCACCAATATAATATACAAGAGCCTGCCTGCTAAACAGAAAAATGCGCTCCTCGCAGCCCACCTGATTCGCCTTTCCGGAATAACCGATTTCAACAAGCGACTTCTTTCGATCTGGCGCGATAAGTCTATTGATTCAAGAGTACGAGAGGTATGTATGAGCGTTGCGTTCGCCAATTGCGATGAGGCGACATACCGGGTCGTACGTGACGAATTGCTGGGTAGACGTCTTTCGCCCGCCCAGAAGGCCGCGTTGCTTTCACATACGGTGGGTTGTGGCAGCCGTTACTTAATTCTTCTGCATATTTTTGCCTACCAATACGCCGAGGATATTTGCAGGGGCGAAGGTCAAGAGGCCATTGACTATCTACGTTGCAAAGTGTCGGATTACCTGAACGATTTCAACGGCGGCATAAACAACGTGGGGGCAAAGGTGATGCTATGCTACTGGATATGCGATCGTGATTATCTCATCTTATTCCCGGGGTCTTATAACATGTGGACCACAGACCTCAAGAGCAAATACGCACAAGCCGGGATCGTATGTAACGCTGGCGATATCCATGTCAAGCCGCTTGTCGCATCGGAATTGCTCGATGCCTTCGATGCCAAGACGCTTTTCGACAGAATGGGCCTTACGCGCGAGCAGTTCGGCGAGATACCGATCAGGCAGTTGCTGGTCTGGGACAAACTCACCAAAGAGAAGCGTAAGCGGCTGATAAATAAAGCGGATAAAAAACTGAACGAAGAAGCACAACGAAAACTATCAGGTGATAACAAGCCCATAGATGCCGAGGATGCCCGCGAAATTTTGCGAAGCATTTCTCTGGATCAATATAAGGTGCTGAGATTGTTCGAGGAATTTCATAACGGGGAAATAACTCAAAAACAACTTGCAGGCAAAATTATTCGTGTCCAGAAACACGCTGTCCCAAAGGCGAAGTTATTGAAATTCCTTGCCGCCGAGAAGGAGGATTCTGTCATCGCCGAAGCAATAGCTGATCGGATTGTGGATGTGTTATACGCCGTTGAGAATAACGATTTGGAGAGCGCGGAAAAGATAGTAACACAACTGCGACTCTTCTTTCAAAATGCGCTGTCCCCCGATAAAACCAGATGATGCCTGCGATGGGTCCATGTGCTTCCGCAGCAGGTTACAGGCTCACCCGCCAGGTTCGCTGAAGGTGTGGGTAAATGTTCGTGTCTTATGTAGACGGAATCTATTGAAAGGATTACATGATGTGCAGAAGAACAAAGTTGATTTCAATACTTGCCTGCTGGGTTCTGGCGGCGG
>CAYSUZ010000338.1:0-2479 GCA_964434335.1 uncultured Planctomycetota bacterium
CTGCTTTATTCGGCATCTTCTTGTACGATTTCGCCGTGGAGTTTGTTCAAAAGATTTAACGCTTCAATGGGCGTAATGTTTTGCAGATCCAAATTGCGGATTTTTTCGATCATCGGATGCGGCTGCGTGGCGAATAGGCTTAGTTGGCTTTCGCCGAGGCGTGAGCCGCGCATTTTTGCGAATTTCGGTTTGCCGTTGGCGTCCAGTGTCTCGGCTTCGAGGTTGACCAGGATCTGTTTGGCGCGTTCGATAATACTCCGTGGGACGCCTCCCAGCCGTGCTACGTGGATGCCGTAACTCTTGTCCGTGCCGCCCTGGGCGACTTTGCGCAGGAAAATTACCTCGTCCTTCCACTCCTTGACCACAACATTGTAATTTTTTACACCCGGCAGTATCAGCGAGAGTTCCGTCAGCTCGTGATAGTGCGTCGCAAAAAGCGTGCGGGCCTTGAGACGATTGTGGATGTGCTCGGTTACTGCCCAGGCGATGCTCACGCCATCGAAGGTCGAAGTGCCGCGACCAACTTCGTCAAGCACGATCAGGCTGCGGTTTGTGGCATTGTTTAGGATGTTGGCCGTCTCACTCATCTCGACCATGAACGTGCTCTGGCCGCGAGCGATATCGTCAGCTGCGCCCACGCGCGTAAAAATCCGATCTGCCACGCCGATGATAGCGCTGGCGGCGGGGATAAACGAGCCTGCCTGCGCCATTAGCACAAGTAGCGCCGCTTGCCGGATAAAAGTCGATTTGCCTGCCATGTTCGGGCCGGTGATGACGGCTATCATGTTATCCTGTCCGTCAACTAACAGGTCGTTAGGCACAAAATTTTCTTCGCTCAGTGTTCGTTCGAGCACCGGATGCCGTCCGTCACGGATGTCGATCAAGAGGCCGTCGTTTACCTGTGGTCGCACATAATTATTTTCTGCGGCGAGTTGAGCCAGCGCCGATAAAACGTCGATCCGGGCGACTTCGGCGGCGGAGTGCAGTACATCGCCTATTTGGTCGGCGATCTTGTCGCGGATTTTGACAAAGAGGCTATATTCGATTTCCCGTGCGCGTTCTTCGGCGTTGAGAACTTTCTTTTCGTATTCCTTTAGTTCGGGCGTTATGTAGCGCTCGGCGTTTTTGAGCGTTTGCTTGCGTATGTAGTTCTCGGGCGCTTTTTCGGAGTGAGTGCGGGTGATTTCGATGTAGTATCCGAAGACGTGATTGTACCCGACCTTTAGCGAGGGGATTGATGTGCGTTTAATTTCGTCGGCCTGGAAGTGTGCGAGCCATTCCTTGCCGTTGGATTGAATTGCGCGCAGTTCGTCGAGTTCGGCATTATAGCCGCTACGGATGATGCCACCTTCCTGCAACATGGGCGGGGCGTCTGATGCGATGGCATTGCTTATAAATGCGGCGGTTTCTTTGGTGTCTCCGATCTTCCCATGTGCTTCGGCGATGATTGCGGCCTTCTCGCCTGTCAGCAGTTTTTTAATTTCAGGCAGCAACTCCAGCGCCTTGCCCAGACTCAATAAATCGCGGGCATTGCAGCGGCGGCTGGCGATGCGCGCGCCCAGACGTTCCATATCCGGCATTTTAGCCAGCATCTCGCACAGATTTTTGCGCAGGGTTGTGTTTTCGAAAAACGCCTCTACTCCGTCAAGGCGCTGCTCGATTTGTACGACTTCGCGTAGCGGCAGATTAAGCCAGATTTCGAGAAGTCGTCCGCCCATGGGGGTTTGAGTTTTGTCGAGCACCCATAACAGCGAACCCTCGCGGCGCAGCGAACGCTGGGTGATTGTTAGCTCCAGACAGCGGCGAGTTGTGCTGTCGAGTACGCAGTATTGCTCGCGCACATGCGGGCGCAGGGCGGTGATGTGGTGCAGTGATGTGCGCTGCGTTTCGTTGAGATAGTCGATGAGTGCGCCCGCCGCACAGATACCGCCGTCCATTTCCTCACAGCCGTAACCTTCTAGAGAAGCGGTGCCAAAATGCTTGAGCAGTGTACGATAGGCGGTTTGGCGGTCGAAAACCCATGTGCGGTGTGGTGTGAGCGCGCGCGAGTTGTCTTTGGCTATTCGATATATCTGGCCCGAATCATCGCGCGCGAGACTATCTGGTATGATGCATTCTGCTGGTGCCAGACGAGCGATTTCGTTGGTGATTTCGTTGACGGGCACGTCGTGGGCGCCAAATTCACCGGTGCTAACCTCGACCCAGGCCAATCCCACATGTCCTTTTTGCGGGCTGATTGCTGCAAGGTAGTTGTTGTGCTTGGCTTCGAGGATGTTGTCTTCGATTATGGTGCCGGGAGTGATGATACGGGTTATCCCGCGTTCGACTATTCCCTTGGCTTCCGAGGGTGTCTGGAGTTGATCGCAGATCGCCACACGGTAGCCTGCCTGGATCATCTTTTGAATGTAGGCTTGTGCGGCGTGGTGCGGAACGCCTGCCATCGGTATTGCGCCTTCGCCTTTGGAGCGCGAAGTCAAAG
>CAYSUZ010000339.1:0-2465 GCA_964434335.1 uncultured Planctomycetota bacterium
CGTGGAAACAAGCGAGCTTGCAGTGCGTTCTGCGCTGACCGGCCATCTTGTTCTCTCGACGCTGCATACCAACAGTGCTGCTCAGGCTCTGACGCGCCTGCGCGATATGAAACTCAATCCTTTCATCATCGGCGCGACGATCAACGGCATTATTGCTCAGAGACTGGTTCGCAAACTTTGTCCGAAGTGCAAGCAGTCTACGGTTATCGACGAAAAGACGTTGACCGTGCTGGGCGAGGGCGCCGATATGCTGCGGGGGAGGGATGTGTTCGAACCGAAAGGCTGTCAGGCATGCCGCAACAAGGGTTATAGCGGACGTATCGGTATCTATGAGATTATGCCGACCGATTCGGCGCTGTTGCGCGATTTGATTCTGATGGACAGACCCGCCAGCGAGATTTGCGATATGGGGCGGCAGGAGTTGGGGCTGCGCTCGTTGCGCCAAGCGGGCTGTGCGAAGGTTTTGCAGGGCGAGACCAGTATCGAAGAAGTCATGCGCGTAACGCTCTAGCAGTTAAGCAAACAAAAAAGCCGGGTCCGATTATTCGGATCCGGCTTTATTTTTGGCGATATTCCTTGCCTCAAAATCTGGCGGAAACCTTCTCCATCTCGCGTTTCTGGCAAGGTGCGTTGGTGCAGGCTGCTTTTTGGGCGGCCTTACTGGCCGCCGAATCTTTTTTTCTGTTTACGTCGCAGTAATCCATTAGGTTGTAGAAGATGTCGCGCATCTCTATTCTGCTGACGATCAGATCCACGAAGCCGTGCTCGAGCATATACTCGGAGCGCTGGAAGCCTTCGGGTAGTTTGCCGCCGCGGACGGTGCTTTGATAGACGCGCGGGCCAGCGAAGCCGATGAGAGCCTTAGGCTCGGCGATGATGATATCGCCCAGCGCGGCGAAACTCGCCATCGCGCCGCCCATCGTGGGGTTGGTCAGTATGGATATGAAAAGACCGCCGGATTTTTTGTAGCGACCGATTGCGGCGCTGGTCTTGGCCATCTGCATAAGCGAGATCATGCCTTCGTCCATGCGCGCGCCGCCGCCGGAGCCTGAGACGATAATCAGCGGTAATCTTTCTTTGGCGGCGTATTCGGCGATGCGCGAGATTTTTTCGCCGACGACCGAACCCATCGATCCCATGAGGAAGCGGCTGTCGGTTACGCCGAAGGCGATTTCGCGGCCTTTGATGCGTGCGCGGCCAATGATTGCAGCGTCTTTGAGGCCAGTATTCTTTTGCGCTTTTGCGATACGATCAACGTAAGCCGTGTTGCCGGTGAACTTTAGCGGATCGCAGGGTTCCATGTCCGCATATATCTCTTCGAGGCTGTTGGCGTCGAGCAGGAATTTTATGCGGTTTTTGCTGGAGACGCCGAAGTGAAAGTTGCACTCCGGGCAGACGTGCAGTTTTTCTTCGACTCGTTTTTTGTAGACCATCGCTCCGCAGCCATCGCATTTCATCCACAGACCACCGGGCGTATCCTTTTTCTTCCTAAACGTAATTCGCTTGAAGTTATCCCAAGCCATAGTATCTTCTCCAAAATTCGTCCCGCCGGGCGTCGCGCATTTCGCGCCCCCTCTCGGCCCGCAATGTTTAGTCAAAATCGATGCCAGTGCGCCGAGACGAAATAAAGTTCGTTTTAGAGGAAACGGCTCCCAATACCATGGAGCCGCGATGTTTCTCCCCCTAATAAATTGTCTATCATATTATACCCCCGAGAGTTTTGGTCTGCAACCCAAAATCCGTCTCCGGGGGCATGATTGGTCAAAATGGGCAAAATCCGATTTTTCGGCGAAATTTGCGTTTTTTGGCGAAAATCATGAAATTCGCGCTGTTTTCAGAATCCCAGTCCCATGGCAGCGGCTCCGACAGCGGCTCCGACGGCTAAGTTGATGATCTTGACCAGAAGGAAGTCTCTGCGCGATTCTGCCAGCAGCGGCAGCATCCCGTGGCCGTCCTGCACGATTGACGAGGCCAGCAGCACGCTGAAGGGCAGTGGGGTGCTGAGGTAGAGGGTCAGGAAGACCAGGTGCGGGCCGGATTGCGGGATAAGCCCCGCAAGACACGCTACGCCCAGCGCCGCCCAGGCCATCCACTGATGGTGTTGAATGTAGTCTTTGATGTCAACGTATTGATTCAGCAGATAGAGTGCTGTAATTACTGCCAGCGTCCAGAGGAAAATTCGCGGCAAGTGCTTGAGGACGACGTGATTCCAGAGGTGTTCTTCGAGAAAGTGCTCGGGGACTGTCGCCACGATAAACAGAGCCAGCAGTGTCGTAATCAGCAATGTTATTCTAACCCATCCCCAGCCTCCGTGGTCGTGATCCTTGTGTTCCTCAACTTTGCCCTCGGTGTGTTTTTCGTCGTGGTGATGTTCCGCTTCGGCGTACTCCTCGGCGTGGTCGTGTCCGGCCTCGGCCTCGGCATGCTCCTCGGCGTGGTCGTGTCCCGCTTCGGCATGCTCCTCG
>CAYSUZ010000340.1:0-2464 GCA_964434335.1 uncultured Planctomycetota bacterium
AAGTGCGTCACCAGAGAAACCGCCGAAGACGATGCTGTGGATCGCGCCGATGCGGGTACAGGCCAACATCGAGATCGCCAGTTCGGGAACCATCGGCAGGTAGATAGCGACGCGGTCGCCTTTCTTTACGCCTTTGGATTTGAGAACGTTGGCGAACTTGCAGACCTCGTCGCGGAGTTCGGAGTAGGTGTAGGTCTTCTTGTCTTCTTTGGGCTCGCCCTGCCAGATGATGGCGGGTTTGTCCTTGCGGGCACCGTTGGCGTGCTTGTCGAGGCAGTTGTAGGCCACGTTGAGTTTGCCGCCGACGAACCACTTGATGTCGCCCTTGGCGAGGTCGCAGTCGCAGACCTTGTCCCAAGGTTTGAACCACTCGACCATTTCGCCTGCGATATCGCCCCAGAAACCATCGCGGTCTTCTATGGAGCGTTTGTACATTTCTTCGTATTTCTCTTTGGTGATGTGAGCTTTGGCAACGAGTTCCGCCGGGGGCGGGAACTTGCGCATTTCCTGGCTCAAGGACACCATACCTTTTTTCTGGTCCGCCATACTGGCCTCCTAAAACTAAAATGTAATTGAGGAACAGAACGATTCGATTAAAGAGCGAGATGTTGGCTCTAAAACAGAGTAATAGTCATGACGTGGCACGCCCGTGCAGGGTTGCCGCCTTTTACAAAACCAGTCGTATCAAAGGTGTTAAATCAGGGTAGGTTAGCTATATGAATCTCAAGCATAGATCGGTTAAAAAGGATGGTCTTACTAACAAAATAATTGTTGGAAATCAAGCAAAATCCGGTGGAATTGTCCAAATTTTGCATCTGCGCCTTTGCGTGATATTTTTCCTTCCATTTTATTCTTGCAGATGTAGAATGATTCTCTTGAATTTTGACCTTTCGTTAGTTTTGTCCCGAAAGTAGCCATCGTTATGGTGAAAGCAATGGAGGTTTTCTGGAAATGCGCCGTATCTCAACCCTAATAGTGATTTTTGCCCTGCTCGCCTTTGTCCTTATCGCGCCTCTTCACGCACGCCGCACCCACAGGCCCAACGAGGCTGAAATCAAAAAACTTGTCAACGACCTCTTTGCCGACCACATAGCCACTCGTCTTCAAGCGCAGTTCAAACTCATACGCATCGGAGAGGGCGCCAAAATTCACCTGCGCGAGGCCGCTTCGCGCGAGTTCTGCCCCCATCGCAAAATGATAATTGAAACAGATGCGGCTATCGATGCGCCAGTTGAATTTTTCTTCAACGCCTGCATTCGCAGTTATGAGAATGATAGATTTGTTAAACTTGACAAGGACTACCAGCGCGCACTTAAGGAAATCTATCCCTATCGATATTTGCTCTCCTATGGCAAACAAGTGCTGAGTTATGCTATGCGCAGCATTGACAGGGGCAGATTTCTTAGCGAGGAGCATTACTTCTTTGGCCTTGTCTATGCCGAACTCGGCGATTCTACATTCGAACGTAAACTCATCGGTCTTTTCAGGCGCGGCGATACCTCACAGCGCTCTATCGCGCTCAGGCTGCTTTGCCTTCGGCCCACTCCGCGAGCAATCAAAGTTCTTATTGCAGCGATCCAACAGACTAAGAATCCTGGCCTGCGCATCGCAGTGGCTGAAAGGCTGTTGAGTGTCAGGGACGATAGGGTGGTAGCTGCCTTTACAAAACTGATCTACGATGAGGAGATTGGCTGTTCAGCGCTTCGGGCGGTTTGTGCCGATATGGGCGCAAGGGGTAAAACCAATCCCTCGGTAACCCACGAGCTGACTAAGATGCTTGGCGACGAAGACGTCTCGAAACGCGCAAAGGCCTGCGCTTGTCTGGGACTGTATGCTCCGATGCGTCCGATAGCTGAATTGAGTGCGCTTACCGAAGATTACAATTTGGCTGTTGATATAATGAAAGCGGCAACTCGTTCGCGGACTACTTCGCTTCTCCCTTATTTGCGAAAATTTGCCACTGCGCCGTATCCGATGCTGGCCTTGACTGCGGTTGATTGTTTGCTCCAATTAGGAGAACATCTGCGGGACCCCGATTTCATTCCTTATGCCCGCAAAGTCTTAAACCGCTGTGCAAAATTCCCACTCGCTTATGGCACACGCGATTATAACTACCCAATAGTTAAGGGCGGTATCGCATGCCTATATAAATATTTTGGCTCCGAAGCCGAGGACGATCTGATTGATATCGTTAAGAATGGATCGCCTGCTGCCGCGGGCTGTGCAGCTTACGGCCTTAGACTGATGCGTTCGACCAAGGCCCTTCCTGCGCTGCGTGAGGTGTTAAAGAGAGGTTTTACCAATGACTCGGTTTCCGTAATGCTGGCGTTGCTGGTTTTGCAGGACAAAGAGTCCATACCACTCATCGAGAAGCACGCTGACTCTGTCTGGCCCGCCATGCGAGAGTGGGCAAGACTGGGCCTGTTTGCCTTGGGACGCGATGAGTTCCGCGACGACGTGCTCG
>CAYSUZ010000341.1:0-2455 GCA_964434335.1 uncultured Planctomycetota bacterium
CCAAGCAACAAAAAAACTATCTTAGTGATCGACGACGAAAAGAGCATCCGCGAGACGCTGGAGATGATCTTCACTTCCGACGGCTACGACGTTCTGACTGCCGCCGACGGCGCCGAGGGTCTGCACGCACTGCACGAAAATCAGGTTGACCTGATAATCCAGGACCTCAAGATGCCCGGACTAAACGGAACGGCGCTCATCAAGGCGATCAAAAAAGTCGATCCCAATATTCCAATCATTATCATCACCGCGTTTTCCACGTGGGACACCGCTGTCCAGGCGATGCGCGTCGGTGCGTACGGCTACATCAAAAAGCCCTTCGACAACGACAACATCCGCTCGTGCGTAACACGGGCACTGGCCGCGCGCAACGCGCAGACAGACGCCGGAAAGTTTAGCGACATCATCGGCAACAACGCCCACATGCGCGAGATATTCGACATCATCCGCCGCATCGCCCCAACCGACGCAACCGTTTTCATCAACGGTGAATCCGGCACAGGCAAAGAGCTGGTCGCACGCGCGATACACAACTCGTCGCTGCGGGTCAACAAAAAATTCGTAACGATCAACTGCGGCGCATTCCCCGAATCGCTGCTGGAAAGCGAACTCTTCGGTCACATTCAGGGAGCCTTCACCGGCACGGCAGGCAACAAAAAAGGCCTCATCGAGATCGCCGACGGCGGCACGTTCTTCCTTGACGAAGTCGGAGAGATGAGCGCGACGATGCAGGTAAAATTCCTGCGTGTCATGGAAAATCAGGAATACAAACCGGTCGGCAGCACCGAGACCAAGCGGGTCGACGTGCGCTTCATCACCGCCACCAATCGCGATATGGAACAGATGGTCGAGGACGGCACGTTCCGTGAAGACCTATATTATCGTCTCAACGTGATACCCGTAAACATCACTCCGCTGCGCGACCGCATGGATGATGTGCCGTTGCTCGCGGGGCATTTCCTCGCCAAGCACAGCAAGAAGATGAACAAACCGGCCAACAAAATATCGCCCGAAGCCGCCAAGACGCTATCGTCCTACGACTGGCCGGGCAACGTGCGAGAGCTGGAGAACACAATCCAGCGCGCAGTCGCACTAGCCGACGACGAGACGATCGAACCCGAACACCTAGTCGTGCTCGGCTCGCGCAAGCCCCGTACCGATGCAAACACCCTGGCAACCCCAGCGGAGATCGGCGCCGAGGGTCTCGACCTCGAAGAAGAGATGACGCGCATCGAAACACAAATCATCAACGAAGCGCTCAAGATGACCGGCGGCAACATGAGCAACGCCGCAAAGATTCTCAATCTTTCGTTCAGGCAGATGCGCTACAAGATCAAAAAGCTCGGCATCAAGACGCGGCGCAATTCTTTTGCAGGCATGGAAATATAAGCCGATCTCGAATCGGCAAACAGGGCAGGGATGCCCTGACCAGTATAGGCGGCGTCTCGCCTCGGGGAGACGCCGCTACTTTTTTTGCGGATTGGCCAAAGCGCCTTGACAACACGCACCGGCGGGATATAATGTTCGCCGCACAGCGGGGCGTTTAACTCAGCGGTTAGAGTGCCATCCTCACACGGTGGAAGTCGCTGGTTCGAATCCAGCAACGCCCAAATATTCGGGGGTGTAGCTCAGCTGGGAGAGCGTCTGGTTCGCAATCAGAAGGCCGCGGGTTCGAGTCCCGCCATCTCCACCAATAACTACAAGGGGTCACGGTTCTCGCCGTAACCCCTTTTTTGATCCGGTGCCCTGTGGGTGCCCGCTGGTTATCCGATGCACGCCCAACCATAGCACACTCGTCTGCGTTGTCGCAATCGGAGAAAAACCCGATTCGGACGATAATGTAGTAAGCGCAATATCGTTATGAGGAGCATCTATGCATAACAAGCCACAAAAATGTCCCGGCTCGACGGGCGCAAACCAACCGCACCCGCGTGATTTCGCCTGTCCCGGATGCGGCGCGGAGGTGGAAATATGGAGCGACGAAATGCAAGCAATATGCCCAAGCTGCGGACGTCTTGTTTTCGCCGAGACTGTGCCATCCTGCGTATTATGGTGCCCCTCGGCTCAGGAATGCCTCGGCGGCAAGATCGACGTGGCCAAACTTCGCGCCGCGCATGAAAAGAACACAGACCCTCTCGAAAACAAGCATCGCGTCGAGGAAATCCAGGCCCTCATTCGCAACTGCCGTCACAAAAACAAAAAATGAATTACTTAACAGGCTACCTCGCATAATATCTACCATCAAACAGTGCCACAAAACTGCCGAAGTCTTTGATTTTCGGACACTCCTAACGGCATTAGGATTTCATATCTCCCCAACACACAAAAAAAACCAGCCGCGCGGCTAGCCTGCCTCCCTGGGGACTGTCGCTCGACTGGTTCAGATAAGGGTCGTTATCTATACTATTAAGTCTAACGACCAGGCGGACATTTTTGCGCCCTCTCGCGGAGTTTC
>CAYSUZ010000342.1:0-2451 GCA_964434335.1 uncultured Planctomycetota bacterium
CGTAGCCGAGACGCAACAGGCTGCGGATTACGTTACAGAGCGATCCGGCGGGCGAGGCGCGGGGCGCGAAGTGGCCGAACTAATTTTGAAAGCACAGGACAAGTGGCAGGATGTCCTGAAGAAATATACAGACGGGGAAAAACAATGAAACTGACATTGCTCATAATCGTACTGATCGCTTGTAGCGCGTTGTTGCTGATGTCTATTGCCGGCGTATTTGAAAAGCCAACAGAAGCAACCAAGCCGATCCATAATGATGGCATCAGTACCGGCAGAATGCTCTTCACGCAGTATGACCCCATTCAGGAAAACAAGATTAATTTCCAATGCAGTGTAGAATCGTTTCTGCAGGTGGAAATCCCCGAAGCACTAAAAGACATCGTTGCCGCACGCTATCTTTTGGACAAACCCTGGATCAATTCCAAAGACAACAAATACGAAGATGCCGCCGAAATACAAGCAAACAGCGCGATACTCGACAGAAAAGAGCACACCATACGCAACAAAGCGGTCACATCTTTTATCGCCGAGCTGCGCGGCGGCGTCAAGATAGACGGCAAAGGCAAAAACTTCCTGAAAATGCGCGGTGACAGCGTTAGCATGGACGACGAAAATAAAACGTTTTCCAGCGACAACCTGATTCGCATATCCGACCGGCAGGACGAGCGCATGCTGATAGAAGGCAAAGGCATGTACGGGCCGATAGATGGCAAAGGGATGTTTTTCAAGAAAAACGTTGTGGCCTATTTCGCAGGCAGCAACTTTAGCGGCAGCCCGGAGGGCGAGAGTGACACCGATATTGAAGCAAAAAAAGAGCAGCGAACTACCAGAATCACCTGCGACGGCCCCATGGAACTGCGGCGATACGACAGCATGAAGGCTATCCTCAATTTCGTGAAGGATTTCAACAAACTGCAAGCGCGGCTCGGCGAAAACACAAGCGAGCAGAACCTCATCGACGCGCTGGCGTACTATCAGGACCTGCTTATCCGGCAGCGACTAACGCACGATGACGGCGAAGTTCCCCAAGTTATCAGAACCAATTTTGCAGAAGCACTGCCCCAAATAAAAACACAACCGGCAGCGGAAACGATCGAGCAAATTAAAACCGCCGTGGGCCATCTCAAGGAATTGTGTGGCAGGTTCAATGCCAAAGAATACGCTATTATCAAGCGGCTGGCGCGAGAACTCGAAGACAAAAACAATGATCTCGGCATCTCTTCCAACGACAACGAAAACGTCTCGCTGATCATCATCACGTTCAATCGCAACGTCATAGCAGTTACCCAGGCTATCAGGTTTGCGCATATTTCCGACCTCGCGCAACAGGACAAAGAAGCAACTATCTACACAGAGCCGTATATCGACTCGTGGCAAAAGTGCGAAAAACTCAATGTCTACCTCAAGCGGGTCTCCGACACATCCAACAAAGACGGCGCACAAGAGCAGATAGAACCGGTGAAAATAGAGATGCTTGGCGGCGACAAAAAAGTATATATGAAATCGTATTCGCCTATCGAAGAGAAGCGCGCCAATGGCGAGACGGTTAAGTTGCGCGAGAATAACTTAAACTCGATACGCGAGTGCCGCGAAGTTCATCTTATGCTTGAATCCGCTGGCGAGCAAAGCGGCGAAAAAAAGAAGAAGTCGCAGATTACACAAAAAGCAATCAGGATGATCGGCGACGTCAGGCTGCAAATGATGGGCGACGACGCGACAAATCGCAAACTCTATGAAGCACGCGGCGCATCGCTTCTCTGGAACCGCCCTTCCGCAAACTCGCCGAATTCGGGCCGCTCCGAACTGATCGGCTCGCCGGAAGCACCGCTGATGATCAGTTACAGCAATATCGCTTCGCCTGAATCCCCGAGCAAGGGACAGCACTCCGTGATCGGTCGCTGCGCGGACAAAATATCGATGATCGATCTGGATGCTAACCGCAAACTGGTTATCCTCAACAAAGACGTGCGTCTGGAGATGAGCCGCGCAGGTGCAGATGTAGGCGAGCCACTGGAAACGCTGGAAGCGCGCGACTGGGTGGAGCTGACATTTGACAAGCGACAGATGGACAAAAAAGACGGCAAGGCAAAAAGTAAAAAGAAAAATCAGGACGATGACGTTTTCGGCGGCGTGGAAATTCTCGAAGCCGCTGGCGAGACCCGAACCACCGGACGCAAAGGCCAGACCCGCTCGGACATGCTGCTATATCGCAATGAAAGATACGAAGGCCGCCCGGCAGGCATAATCGATCTCTACAAAATAACGAAAGAAAACAGCAAGCGCCTTTTGCGAGGCAGGCCCTTCTCGAACCTGCGCGAATGGCCGCTCGAAGCGGTTATGTACAGCGGCTCATCGGCGGACTTTCTCAATTCGATGCGTCAAGACGACACAAGCAAAAAACAAAAAGACAGCGATACGCTTTCGACTTTTACTATCATGTGCGACGAGAAT
>CAYSUZ010000343.1:0-2441 GCA_964434335.1 uncultured Planctomycetota bacterium
GTGATACCGGCCCGCAATGTAAACGTTGCCGCAGAGAAGGTATGCAATTGTTCCTCAAGGGCAGTCGCTGTCGATCTGTCAAATGTGCAATCAGACGCCGCGACTATCCACCGGGCGAGCATTCCTGGAGGAGAAGCAAGTTCTCGGAATACGGACTTCAGTTGCGCGAAAAGCAAAAAGCCAAACGCTATTACGGTGTTACCGAGCGAGCTTTCCGCATCGCTTTTAACGCCGCAGACAAGGCGCGCGGTAATACCGGCGAGAACCTGTTGGTGTTGCTGGAAGGCCGCTTGGACAATGCCGTATATCGGCTCGGTTTTGCGGCTAATCGCCGACAAGCCCGCCAGATGATTATGCACGGGTTGTTCCTTGTGAATGGCAAGAAGCTTGATATCCCGTCTTACCTTGTTAGGAAGGACGAGGAAATCTCGCCAGCTAAAAAAGATAATGTTAAGACAATGGTTAAAGAAGCCCTTGATCTTGCAGCTGACAATAATGTCCCGTCATGGCTTAGCCTTGACGAAGAAAAAATGATGGGCAAGGTAGTCGATAAACCCAAGCGGGACGAGATACCTGTTACCATTCAGGAACAACTGATCGTCGAGTTGTGTTCTAAGTAACAGTGCCGTCCTAATCTCTATTTCGCGGAGGCGAGCATGAGAATTCGCTGGAGAAATTTTGAATTGCCCGGTAGAGTCGAGGTCGACTCAGAGACACATACCTCTACCTACGGTAAATTTTTCATAGAGCCTTTTGAGAAAGGTTTTGGAACGACCATCGGCAACAGCCTGCGTCGTATCCTGCTTTCCTCGCTGGAAGGCACCGCGGTAACGTCCGTACGCATACAGGGTGTTCAGCATGAATTCAGCACAATTCCTGGTGTGATGGAAGACGTAACCGACATTATTCTGAACATCAAGAAACTCTTGTTCAAGATCGACGTGGATCATCCGGTGTCGTTCAAGATCGAAGAGACCGCGCCTGGCGAAATTACTGCGGGTAGCGTTGTCCCGCACGCTAACGTCGAAGTCGTTGCGCCGGATATGCACATCGCTACGATCGTCGAGCCGACACAATTTGTGATGGACTTGGAAGCCAAGCGTGGTAGAGGATACGTAACTGCCGCAGAGAATTCCAAAGAAGGTCAGGAACTGGGCACTATCCCGGTTGACAGCATCTTCTCGCCGGTACTCAGGGTCAAGTATTCGATCGAAGAGACTCGCGTTGGTCAGATGGTAAACTACGACCGGCTCGTACTCGAAATCTGGACGGACGGAACGATCGATCCAGAGATGGCTTTGGTTGAAGCAGCCAAGATTCTGCGCAAGCACCTTAATCCGTTTGTGCACTATTTTGACATCGGCCCCGAACTTCAGCAGGCCTCGAAGCGCGAGGACGAAGAAGAGAAGCAGGCTAAATATATTGAAGACCTGTGTGCCAAACTTTCGCGGCCAATCTCGGAACTCGACCTTTCGGTCAGAGCCTCGAATTGCCTGATGGTCGAAGGCATTGAAACACTGGGCGATCTGGTTCGGATGACAGAAGCCATGATGCTCGAAGTCAAGAACCTGGGCAAAACGTCACTCAAAGAGATCAAAAAGAAACTCACCGATGCCGACCTGGCTTTGGGTATGGATCTCAGCGAAATTGAATCAACACAAACAGAGGTAACATTATAATGCGTCATTGCAAGACCGCAAAACGTCTTGGTCGTACCAAAGAGCATCGCATTGCTCTGCGCCGAAACCTTATCGGTTCTATTTTGATCAAGAACGATATGCGCGTTAAAACTACGCTGGCCAAGGCGAAATTTATCAAACCGCATCTCGAGAAGATTATCTCTCTTGGGCGCGAGAAGACCTTGCACAACTATCGCAGAGCGTTGTCGATATTGCAGAACAAGGCCGCAGTAGCGCGTCTCTTCGGGGAAATCGGCCCGTCGTTCGCCAAAAGCGGACGCCCCGGTGGTTATTCCCGCATTCTCAAACTCGCCACCAGGCGTTTGGGAGATGGCGGCAAGCAGGCGTTTGTCGAGATTATCAAGGAAGGTGCCGATGAGGCTGCGCCGAAGAAAAAGCGCAAGCTCTCTCTGAAGCGAAAGCCGAAATAGTAGTTTCGATGGAGAACACCCATGGATAACCATGGTGAGTGTATATTTTGCAAAATCATTAGCGGGCTTCTGCCCGCTAATGTTGTTTGTGAGGATGAGCATTGCATGGCGATACTCGATGCGTTTCCAGTGGCAGAGGGCCACACGCTTGTATTGCTCAAAAAGCATAGCCGCAATATGCTTGACACCGGCGCCGAAGACCTCGAAGCAATGATGCGTCTTGCGGGCCGACTTGCACCGGCGATCATGCAGGCTACGGGAGCGCAGGGGCTTAATATGGTATGCAATAACGAGCCTTGCGCTGGCCAGGTCGTGCCGCACATACATTTCC
>CAYSUZ010000344.1:0-2436 GCA_964434335.1 uncultured Planctomycetota bacterium
GTATTGCAAAATGGGGATGATTTCGAGTTCGGCTTGCCCGTTGGTTTCTTTTGCGACGTATTTCTGGATGTGATCGGCGTAACTGATGGGGATGCTTTGTCCGCTGCCGCCTTCGAAGAGTTTCCACTCCCCGAAAAACACGATGATATCCGCGCCGGTGTTGTTCATGCGTTTGGCGACTTCGTCGAGCGTTCCGTTGGCCAGCGCGTTGAGCACCAGCAGCAGCGCCACTCCGATCGCAATAGCGCAGACGCTTATCGCGGCGCGGGTCTTGCGGAACAGCAAGTTGGATAGTGCATATCTGAACATGTTTTTCCCGTTGTTAGTTGTTTGAAGGTTCCGGCGTTTCGCTTGTGGATTCGGGCTTGACCCATTGCCCGTTTTCGTCGAGTTCCTCAATCGGCGCCTTGCCCCAATCTTTTATCCGCCACGAACCCCCGGTTCCCAGGTTTACGCGTCTTTCGCTATTGAGGCGCATGTTGTCTTTTTTGACGGACGGTATTTTCATATCGAGTATCGATTTGTTTAGGCCTGAGTATACCGTAACAACGATGTGAGTAGGCAGAATCGCCGAGAGGCTGTTGTTGTCCGTCCATGCCTCGGCATGTGCGAGATACTTGACGTCGATTTCCTGTGCGCCCAGGGCCATGGTGGTTGCGCCAGACAGTTTTTTATAAATCTCCTGCCGCACTACACGCATGGTCTTGCTGTCCACCGTTATTCTGCGTATGCGGTTGTCGGTCTCCGGCATTGTCAGGATGTAGGCTCCTTCGACAATGGTCATCGTCGTTACGCTCGGATCGAGAATGTCGGCACCGACGGCCTTGGTTATAAATCCAGGCTGAAAGGTTGCTATTTCGCCGGGCATGTTTTTTAGCCGTTCGATTTTAGCGATGCGGCCCATGGGTTTGTTGATGTCGAATGTGTCCAGAATATCGATGTATTCGCCATCAGTCTTGATTTTCAGAAGATCAGGCCCGTTCAGGATCGAAAGCGAGAGCATGAGCTTATTTGGCTTCTCGTAGATGATCGTCAGGTCGGCATTTTGGCCGTTAGGATAGCGTGGCGAAGTGATAGTGGCTTTCATGAAGTATATTATCGAATTGATTTTTCTGTTGTTGGCGTTGATCGACTCGATTACCTGTTCTTTCGTCAGGCTCGGTTTGTCGGGATCTGGATTCGGGTCTGGTTTAATATGATTACAGCCCGCCGCAGCCAGTGCCGCCGCGATCACTCCGCAAAGCAACATTGTTTTTATCGATGTGGATTTCACTAGACAATTCCTCCGACGCTTGATGACGAATAATGAATGTAAAGGCGGAGTATACCGGCAGGTAGCGCTTGGAAGCAAGTTTTTTTCGCGAACTCCGCAATACTTCTTGCGATGAGTGAAGGCGCGTTCGTTACAGCAGCGAGATATCGTCTTTGGCGATGGATCGTTCGCAGTAGTGACAGCGCAGTTCCAGCGGCTTGCGATTCTCAACGTGAAAACGCGACTCGACCTTGTCGTGATTGGTGATGCAGTTGGCGTTGGGGCAGTGCACGATGTTGTCTATCATCTCCGGAAACTCCGGGCGTATCTTTTCTTTCACCTTATAATCCTTGATGATATTGATAACCGCTTTTGGCGCGAGAAGGGCGATCTGGTTAATTTCTTTCTGCGAAAAGAACCGGTTCGCAACCTTGATGATACTTTTCTTGCCCATCTTCGAGCTGCCCAGATTCATCCCCAGCAGCATCTCGCTGTCGTTTTCCTTCAGATCCAGCACCAGCGCGATCCTGAATATGTTTTCGGAAGGCAGATGATCAATCACCGTGCCGTTTTCGATAGCGCGTACTCTTAGTTCTTGTTTTCCGGACATTTCTGGCTCGCAAGAAAGTGTATTATTAAATCGCCCCGGTTACCATTGCCAAAAGCGCCTGGCGAATCGGTATGCCGTTTTGGGCCTGTTTAAAATATACGGCGTGTGGGCTGGAGTCGACTTCTTCGTCGATTTCATCAACACGCGGCAGTGGATGCATAATTTTCAAATCGTTTTTGGCCTCGGCCAGCAGCGCCAGGTTCACCACGTAGGCACCCTTGACCTTCTCATATTCGACCGGGTCGCTGAAGCGCTCGGCCTGTATGCGAGTAACGTAGAGCATGTCAAGGCGCGCGATGACTTCGCTAATCTCCGAAGTTTCGTGATAGACCACGCCCGCGTCGCTCAGTTCTTTTAGGTTGGAATCCGGCATCCGCAACGAATCGGTACTGATGAAAGACATTTCCGCGCCGAACAGCGCCATCGCGCCTGCCAGCGAATGCACCGTGCGGCCGTATTTCAGGTCGCCCAGAAAACCGATTTTTAGTCCCTCGAGTTTGCCCTTGCACTTGCTGATGGTGTAGAGGTCTAGGAAGGTCTGTGTGGGGTGCTGGTTGGCGCCATCGCCGCCGTT
>CAYSUZ010000345.1:0-2434 GCA_964434335.1 uncultured Planctomycetota bacterium
TATATCGAGCGAAGGTTGCATTCGTCGATCTTGTTTTGCCGGGCCATCTCGTGGTCACCCTCGGTGGCCCAGCGTTTGCCTTCGCGCGCAAGCGCGTCGATGTTGGCGGCGAAGCGTTCGATGTCGCGTTCGAGGTGTTGTTTGGCGTTGTTTTTAGTCGTCTTTTTCATCGTCGTGTCCTTTCGTATGTTGTTTTCGTTACATCGTTTACGTTGCATGGATCATACGATGCGGGGGCGACAAGCCAAGGGGATTTCGCATGATTTTCGCATGTTTTTTTCTGGGTTCCGGGCGGAGCATCATCTGGTAAGCAATGATTGAGATTGCCAATTTGCCAAGCATGTGTCGCGGATTGCGCGATAGCCGAAACGAAAACGTTAAGCATACACTTCCTAGAGGGGTAGTTTCCGTGTCAAACAGCAATAAGAAAAAAATCGCGGTGGTAAGAAAATTCAACGGCGCGGCGATTCCGCCTGATGAATGGCGGGAAATCCAGCGATTGCTGGCGGTGCTGGTTGCAGAGGCTTACGCGCGTGAGCATCCGGAATGTTTCGGCGGCGCAACTGGCCCACAAAACACGCTTACTACCCACACGAAAAAGAACGCCATAAATAACCGAGTCGAGGCACAGGGAGATAATGCCGCATGAAGCCGAAAAAGCCCTTGCCATCATTGCGATTACGGCTCTACGATCCGCTCCGAATATGGACAAGACGGGCTGAACGGCTCTTGAAAAACATGGGGACGTAATGACATGAGCGTACAACAAGAATTTCTTGATGCACTAGCGGGACCGGAAGCACACTGCGCATCGTCGCAGACAGCCGCGCCGACAAGAGCATTCGCGTGGGCAAGGGTCTCCACGGACATGCAAGCAGAACGCGGCCTTTCTGTCGAGCAGCAACTTCGTGAGATGCGTGCATACGCGGAGCAGAACGAGATTGAGATTGTTGCGGAGTTCTCAGAGGCAGCGAGCGCGTTCCGGCGAGACGAGAAGCGCGTGGAATTTTACCGGATGATAAAGCAGGCAAAAGAACGCAAGGACGTGCGGGCAATTGTGGTGCACGACTTCTCGCGTTTTTCGCGCGACAGCGTACGCGCGAAGTCGCTGGTTCGGGAATTGAAGAACGTCGGCATTAAGGTCATCTCGGTTAACGACCCGGATATCGACAACGAGACCGTGGCCGGCGTTTACATGGAGGCGATAACGTTTGCGAAGAACGAGGCATTCAGCAGGGAAATCGCATTTCACACACGGAAAGGATGTAGGTCAAACATCCAGACGCGAGACCCGGAAAAGGGTTGGTGCTACAAGAACGGCGGGCAACCGCTCTTCGGCTATAAGATGGAAAGATTCCAACGCGGGATCGCACGCCATGGCCGTACCAACATCAAGAGCATCTGGGTGCTTGATGATTCAAAAATCGCAGGACGGCCCATACACGAATGGGTACGATATTGCCTCGTGGAGTTGGCGGGGAAAGGCGCGTCCCTCGACAACCTCTGCAAGTTCTGCAACGAGAAAGGCATCCCGGCGCGAAGAAAACAATACTGGGGAATGTCAACGTGGAATGCGCTGCTCCAGCCCAGCATTCTCCTGCAGTATTGCGGCTACGGCGTCTGGAACGTTCACCGGAAAAATGGAACAGTCAGGCCAATGGACGAATGGGTGATCGTGGAGCGTGCACACCCCCCTATCATTACTGAGGATGAAGCGAGGCACATTGCGAATGTTCGCAGAGCGCAGAATAAGAAACGCTTCTACGACAAAGGCTTCAGCCGAAGCCGGGCATCGAAGTATCTGCTTAGCGGTGGATTGTTCAAGTGCGCTCGGTGCGGCAGCAACATGACCGGATTGCGTACCGCGAGCGGAACATATTACGTTTGCGGAAGCACTCCCTATCGAAAAGGCATGGGCTGCGGGCCGGGTGTCTATGTGAGAAAGGATGAAATTGAGAACGATGTTATAACCGGTCTTACAAATTTGCTCAATGTCTGCGCCGATACGAAAGGCTTTACCCAGCAGGTAAATGAGGAACTGAAACGGCTATGGCGCGAGTCAAGCGGCTACGAACCGAACGCGACAAAGCGCATCGCGGAACTCGATGCGAAAATTGCCAACATCCACAAGTCTATTGAAGACGGATTGGCCGATACAGGATGGGCAAACGAGCGCCTGAAAGTTCTCGCAACAGAGAGGAAACAACTGTTCACCAAAATAGCCACAGTCGGCGAAGTGCCGCAGATCGACGTCGATGCGGCGATTGCATACAGGCGCAAGATTGGCAATATTCTGGCGGGTGACGATTACGCACTTACGAAGAAGTTGCTCAGGAAAATTGTCGAGGAAATAAAACTGGCTCCGGAAAATCGTGAGGTCTTGATAACCTATCGAACTCCGGAGCCCGTTATGGATTTTATGGTAGCGGGGGCG
>CAYSUZ010000346.1:0-2425 GCA_964434335.1 uncultured Planctomycetota bacterium
GTGTTATCAATAGCCGATGCGCTCTCGGCGATGACAAGTTCACGACCTTACCGCACGTCCCTAAGCACGTCGCAAGCTCTTGACGAGATCGACAAAGGCGCCGGGACTCAATTCGATCCGGAAATGGCTCGCAAAATCACCGACTACTTCCGACTCAACATGGACGAGTTGCGAAACATGTCGGTGGACAAAGATTAAGGAGCTGGCGTGCCACAAAAATCCTCGCACAAGCGATACCTTCTAAATGTCCCCGCTGGCAACATCGCGCATCGATTCACAGATGTGGTGGTGCTGGGCAGCGGTGCCGCCGGGCTGCGGGCCGCGATCGAAGCGGCGCAGAACCTCAAGGTTGTTGTGGTTTCCAAGCAGGCACCCTCAGAGACTAACACCTATTACGCACAGGGCGGCGTAGCGGCAGTGCTTGCCAAAAACGACTCGGTAGACGAGCATATCCGCGACACGCTCAAGGCGGGCTGCGGCCTGTGCGACAAAGATGCCGTCAGCACAATAGTCTCCGAAGGCCCGGAGTGTATAAAAGAGTTGGCCGAATGGGGCGCGGCGTTCGACATGGACGGCGACAACCTCGCGTTCACGCGCGAAGGCGGCCACCAACGCGCGCTCATCATTCACGCGCACGGAGACGCAACAGGCAACGAGATTATGAACACTATGCTCAGGAAGGCGCGGAGCTTCGAAAACATCCTGTGGCTT
This sequence comes from uncultured Planctomycetota bacterium, assembly GCA_964434335.1. Classification (GTDB taxonomy): domain Bacteria; phylum Planctomycetota; class B129-G9; order B129-G9; family B129-G9; genus JAUWEX01. Next base: position 712 of record CAYSUZ010000346.1, read on the forward strand.
GAAAACACGTTTGCCATTGATCTGCTAACCGAAGACAAGAGATGCCGGGGCGTACTAATAAACCATGGAGGCGAGCTTTCGGCGGTGTGGGCCAAGCAGGTAATTATGGCAACGGGCGGCTGCGGCAGGTTGTACCGCGAGACGACCAATCCCGAAATTGCTACCGGCGACGGACTGAGCATGGCCTGGCGAGCAGGCGCAGTATTGGCGAACATGGAAATGGTGCAGTTTCACCCAACGACATTGTACGTTGCAGGTGCAACGCGCGCGTTGATCTCGGAGGCCGTACGCGGCGAAGGCGGCGTGCTGACCACCAAAGACGGGCACGCGTTTATGCAGGAATACGATCCGGCAGGAGACCTGGCGCCGCGCGACATCGTTAGCCGCGCGATACTTACAGAAATGAAACGCACCGGCGAGACCAATGTCTATCTGGATCTCTCGGCAATCGACGCGGCCAAACTCAAAAAACGATTCCCCAACATCAGGAAACTCTGCGCAAGCTTCGACATCGATATCACGCGCAACCTGATTCCCGTACGGCCCAGCGCGCACTACATGATCGGCGGCATCAAAACCGACCTCGACGGACGCACATCAATGCGCAACCTTCTGGCGGCGGGCGAAGTCGCTGCGACGGGTTTCCACGGCGCGAATCGGCTGGGGTCGAATTCGCTGCTGGAGGGGATAGTGATGGGTCGCAGGGCTGGCCGCAAGGCGATAGAGCGGGCACAGCAGAAAAAAAAGGATGTCAAGCCGGTATCAATGTCGGGGGCAGGCGTGAATTGGAAAAGTAGCAACTCCAACATTGACCTTGAAGACGTTCAGGCGGCGCTGCGCAGCTTGATGTGGCGCTCAGGCGGGATTGTCCGCAACGAGCTGGGCCTGTCAAGCGCACTCAAAAAGGTTTTGTCCTGGCAGTCGTATGTGCTATCACGTCAGTTCGGTTCGCCGGAGGCGTGGGAGGTGCAAAACCTGCTGACGCTGGCTGAGATAGTTCTGCGTTCGGCACTTATGCGACAGGAAAGTCGCGGAGTGCATTATCGTAGCGACTTCGCGAAAACCGACAACGAGCACTGGCAAAAATCAACCGTAATCAAAATGTCGCCGGATAGCAGCGGAGAACGAAAATGAAACACTTCCCCGAAGACAAGATCGACAAGCAGCTTGAGATATTCGATTCGATGGCCGACAAAGTCGGAGGCGTCAGCCCGAGCAAGCAAAGCAAAATCAACATGCTGATCTTTGGCGGAGTTGTTTTGGCTTTTACCGTCGGGCTTTTCGGCGTAATGTCGGGTGGAGATGAGTGGATAAGCAAACTGGCTATCGAGGTGGCAGTGTTGCTGATCTCGATTAAACTCGGGTTCTTTCTGCACAATTCCGTGAAATTCAATCACTATTCTTTCTGGATGTTCGCCGCGTTTGAAAACCGGTTGCTGGATATCCTCAAAGAATTGCGCACGCAAAGAAAACTGTTAACTGAACTCCAAAAAAAGATTGACGAAAATAATGAAAGAACCGATTAAACTTGAACCAGAACGCGAGAAGGCGGTACTGGTCAAGATAATGAATAAGTCGCAACACCCCGAAGAAAAAGCACTGCTTGACGAATTGCTGATGCTGGCAGAGACGGCGGAACTTGACGTGATGGACAAGATGGTTCAGTACCGCTTGCGTTTCGACCCGGCGACATGCCTGGGGCGGGGCAAGGTTG
>CAYSUZ010000347.1:0-2421 GCA_964434335.1 uncultured Planctomycetota bacterium
CAAGATAGAACGCGCCAAAGCCTGCTTGTTGCAGGCCGAGGAAAACGCCCCCCAAAACGCTGACCTTCTGGCGACGGTTTCTTTGAGGCTTGCGCAGGCGAGTTACAATCTCGAAACCGGACGGCTTGACGAGGCTGCCGATTCTGCCGAGAGCGGCATGAGCATCGCGCGTCAGGCGAAATATCGCAGCGGCGCTCTTGATGCCCAGGCCCTGCTGGGTCTCATTGCGATCAAGCGCGACGACCTGCGCCACGGCATCGAGATGTGCCAGCGGGCGCTCTCGACCGCCCGCGCCCTCAACAGCAAATATCGCATGGCCGGTATCGCCTGCACGATGGGCGAAGCTTACATGGCGCGCGGCGAATACGACACCGCGTTGGAGTTTCTCGGCCACAGCCGCCGCATTTATGAAAAACTAAAACTCGAAAGCGAGCTCTCGCGGATATTTTTCCTGCTTGGCGAGCTTTACTATCGCCGCCGCGATCTTTTCAGCGCGCGACAGTTTCTTAATCGTACTCTCGAAAACGCTACGCTGCTCGACGACTGGCTCCTGATGGGCGAGTCGCATCGCGTGTTGGCTAAAGTATTTCTCGAAGAAGACGACCGCGATGCGGCGATGATGAACTTCCGACGCGCCGTCGAATTGCTCGAAAAACACGGCAACCCCATTTTCCTTGCGCGTGTTTGTCAGGATTACGCCCTGTTCCTCTCTGAATTTGATCAGGTTGAGACCCAGAAAGAAGGACTGGCGCTGATGGAGCGCGCGCTCAAACTTTTTGCCAAGGCTGGTGCCGGGCTACTGGCGCGCAAGGCCGACGTGATGGTCAAAAAATTCCGTCGCCGATACCGTGACCGCTCGCTCACCGAGCGCGACGCAATTTCTTTCGACGGGCTGAGCAGGCTAAGAGAAGAAACCGGACAAAAATTCAACGATCTACTTCACGAGGCAGAGACAAAAATGAATACGGATGGATTTTCCGACAAAGTGCTCGAAGAAGTCCGCGCCAACATCCTTCAGGCTCGCAGCGAACTATTCGGCCAGATCGACAATCTCAGCCAGCAGAATCAGCGCCTCCAGCAGGACATCGATTTCCTGATGGAGGAGAAAAGCAACCTGACGCTGTTGCAGGAAATTAGTCGTACGATAAATTCCGAACTCGACCTCAGCCGCCTCATCAGCAAGGTGCTCGATATGGTTATCGAGGTGCTTCAGGCCGAGCGCGGCTTCCTGCTGCTGCGCAACAAAGACGGCAAACTTACTATCCGCACCGCTCGCAACATCGACAAAGATGCCGTCAGCAAGCCTGAATTCAAACTCTCGTTTTCCATCGCCAAGCGCGTCGTCAAAACCGGCGAGGTGATACTAACGTCCAATGCTCAGGAAGATGCGCGCTTCAAAGACAAAATCTCGGTGCTCGATCTCAAACTTAAAAGTGTGCTCTGCGTCCCGTTCAAATTCAAAGACAAAGTCCTCGGCGCGGTCTACGTGGACAACCGTTTTGTCTCCGGCCTGTTTAGCGAAAAAGATCTCGATCTGCTTACCGCCTTCAGCAACCAGGCCGCCATCGCCCTAGAAAACGCACGTCTCTACGAAGAAAATCTCGACAAACAGCGCGAGATGGAGCAGCTCAACCACAAATTGCGCCAACAAGTCAGCAGCCAGCGCGACGAACTCGACAAGACACGCTCGGTTCTCGAAGACAGCCAAAAACAACTAGCCCTCAAGTACGATTATTCCAACATCAAGGGCAATAGCCGTGCGATGCAGGAAGTCTTCCACCTGCTTGATCGTGTGATTGAATCGCGCGTAACCGTTCTGGTACAGGGCGCATCGGGTACCGGCAAAGAACTCGTCGCCCGCGCTATTCACTACAACGGCCCGCTCAAAGACAAGCCCTTTGCCGCTGAGAATTGCGCTGCGTTGCCCGAGACCCTGCTCGAGAGCGAACTTTTCGGCTACGTCAAAGGCGCGTTCACCGGTGCTGACCGCGACAAGAAAGGCTTGTTCGAAATTGCCAACGGCGGCACGCTTTTCCTCGACGAGATCGGCGAGATGAGCGAAAGCCTCCAGGCCAAATTGCTGCGCGTTTTACAGGACGGCATGATTCGGCCCGTCGGCGGCAAGGAATATAAAAAAGTCAATGTGCGCGTGATCAGCGCGACCAACAAAGACCTCCGCAAACTTATGGAAAAGAGGCTGTTCCGCGAAGATCTCTACTACCGCATCAACGTGGTAACGATCAACCTGCCGACGCTGCGCGAGCGGCGCGAGGACATTCCCATATTGGTCGATTACTTCCTTGGCAAGATTGCGCGCGGCGCCGGACAGCCCCGCAGAGAGATTACGCCCGAAGTCATGAGTTTGCTGGAGCGGTACTCTTGGCTGGGCAACGTGCGGGAATTGGAAAACGAGATTGCGCG
>CAYSUZ010000348.1:0-2420 GCA_964434335.1 uncultured Planctomycetota bacterium
CAACGCCAAACGCCAGCGCGCATACGCCTGAGTAACCGCCACCCAGCGCACTACCGCGACCGGCAGCGGGAAAAACTCGCACAACAGCAGCAACACAAAAGGCATCTGGTTGAACCACCTCTTTACGAAATGATAAAAAGCCGTGTTGCCAAATTTGCGCACCTTTTTCGAGCGGAATACCAGTGTCAGGCCGTGATAGTCGTTGATGTTGGCGATTGCCGAACCCACTGCTCCCACTAGACCAACCGGCCATATCGGCAGATTGCCCCAGGCCGAAGTGTCGATCACCTTGTCGATATAGCTCAGAATTTTTTGGGGTACAGCGTTGCGATTAACCTGCAAAAAGATTACGTAGGTTACGTTGCCCGGGATAAAAGTGGTGAAGAGTGTCAGGAGTAGGAAGCAATAAACAAGCGGGCGATATTCATCAGGCACGACGAACGCCAGTGCCAACACTGTCAGCGCGACGATGATGGCGTATATGGAAAACCATCGCCGGACGCGGATATGTGTAAGGCTGGCAAAGCCGTCGGGATCGTACTTTAGATTGTTCGCCGAAGATTTCGGTGTTTGCTCAATTGACAATCCTGCCGTCCTTCATTTTTATGATTCTGTTGCCGATTTTGGCGGCCTCAGGGTTGTGCGTGATCATAAGGATGGCCTGGCCGTTTTCGCGGTTCAGGCGTGTGAAAAGCGCCAAGATGTGATCGGAGTTCTTGCTGTCGAGGTTGCCCGTCGGCTCGTCAGCCAGCAGCATCTTAGGCTTGCTGATAATCGCACGCGCGATAGCGACGCGCTGCTGCTCGCCCATCGACAACTCCGACGGCCGGTGATGGCCCTTGCCTGTGAGACCGACCATCTCCAGAATTTCGTCCACACTATTTTCCGGCGTTTCGTTGCGGATTGTCAGCGCAAGTTCGATATTTTGGCGTGCCGAAAGCGTAGGCAAAATGTTAAAACGCTGGAAAACAAAGCCGATATCCTTGCGGCGCAGGGCCGTGAGTTCGGCGTCGGCCATTGCTGTTAGCTCGGCGCCCTCGAAAAAAATCTGGCCCTCCGTCGGACGATGCAGCCCGCCCAGCAGATGCATCAGCGTGCTCTTGCCGCAACCCGAAGGCCCGACGATCGAAACAAACTCGCCGCGCTCCACATCCAGGTCGACGCCGCGAAGCGCCGGCTCGAAGTTGCGCCCGATTTTATATGATTTTTGCAGATTTATCGTTTTCAGAAAGTCACTCATCGTTATATCCATGAAAAGTCGATGTGTCAGTTTAGATTTTGATTATGGTAATACTCTGTAAGTTATTGTGCCATTAAAATTATCACGAAACATGGCGCATAAGTTTTTAAGCGCCTTCCTTGAGCCTTCAATTATTATCTCGCAAAAATGTCGACTTTCGAGAATCTCATGCAATGTAAAATAGTATGGCTCGATTGTCGAGTGTGCTTCCGCGTCGGTGAGATCAGCAATGTAATCCCTTTGTTTATTAGTTAAATTGCGTTTACTTATGCGGATGTGCCACATTGCTTGCGTCCTCACATGAGTGCCAACGATTATTGTCGTAGTAAATGCTATTTTTTTTCTTTAGTGATTGTTGAGCATTTCTAACCGCGTGTTTCCACTTTTTGCCAAAATGCTGTCCATTTATTACTCTGTCTATTGAATCATTGCAAATGTCTGGGTGTACTGCTTGAATTAAGGGATGCAATTCCATTGTTTTTAATGGCCCCATTTTATGCAATAAATAAACGATAGTATCTTGGAATATCGAATTGATAGTGCGGTTTTTTGCCACTCGGTTTTCTTGCAATCTATACGTTAGAGATTCGGCGTTTTTCCGTAATAATGTAGACAGTCTAGATTTTTTGATTTGGTTGTTTGCTTTGCGCCGAATAGCGCATAGTTCGCTGGATTCTTTCGTAATTACTTCCAGGAATTCTTTATCGAAAATATTACCCAGCATGTAATATTTGTTCATGTCTTCTTTAATGTGTTTAACGGTGTTTCTGTTGTCAATTTGTACTCCGTATTCGAAGTTATTGCAAAAACCACCAAGAGTAAGGTTGGATGAAGTAATGATGCCGGGAGCATCGTCCATCAAGTATACCTTTGCGTGCAATCTTCCGAGACTGGATACTCTTACGTGATCATACTGCTCAAACAACTGTAGGACTGCCTTGGGATTTGTTACTCCATCGACAATGTTTTTAACGGATAGATTTGTAATTACTGTAATTTGAATTGATCGATCAGGTGTTAGGGTGTCCATAAGTATTGCAACCCCTTCCGTGCTGATAAAAGGCGATACAATAAGTATTTCCTTGTTAACTTTGCCAGCCAACTCCATGAAATGTTTTTTCCATGGGGAAATTATAAGATAATTTCGCGTTTTTTGTCGCACACACAGATTATTCATAGT
>CAYSUZ010000349.1:0-2413 GCA_964434335.1 uncultured Planctomycetota bacterium
TCTGACTGCGCGGGATGAATTTCGGTTTGATCGGGAACCTCGTCGATGCCAAACGGACGCAGGAGATTCGCATAATAATGAACGCGATGTGTTCGCAGAAATTTTTCGTCACGCGCAATCGCGTCAGTCAGCAACAGCCCGCGCATCTCGGTGCGATAGCCGATGCGACGCGGAACCCGCGCCAGAAAAGGCGGCAGCGCACTACGAAACGAGCGCGGAAAAATTATCACAAGATCGTAGGCTCCGGCTTTGACGATCTTCCTCATGGCGAAAATATTGCGCAGCCCGCGATCAGATTTGTATGGGAGTATTTCGTTGACGGCGTCGTTGTTGGCAACCACGTCGGCAAAAGCAGCGCGAACCGTTACAGCGATATGGGCGTGGGGAAATCTGTCGCGCAATGCACGAAGGCACGGCGTTATCATAACCACGTCGCCAAGCCAGTTGGGGGCGCGAACAAGAATTCGTTTGTATTCGTCGCGGGTCATTTTGGTTGTTTTCTGAAAACAGATATCACGCGCCACCATGCGCGATGCACTTTACGGCGGGTGGCCAGCGAACGCGCGCCGTTTTTGAGGCGCGCAAAAAGTTTGCTATCACCGGCAGCGTAATATCTCAACAGGCGCAGGCGGTCGGCGGAGGAAATCAACGGGCGATGCCGGTTGAGTTTCTCGGCTGAGCGATCCAGTCGCATGAGATTGTTAAGACGGCGGCTTTGCGAAAGACGGCGGTAAAATGCGCCACGGTCGAAATCGATTATGTAGGCGATGGGCTGGGTCTGCCATTTTCTGACGAGTATGTTCTTGAGGTGCAGGTCGCTGTGGAATACTCCGAGGTCGTGCATCTTGCGAATCTCGGTGGCGACGGCGCGGAGGAGTTCATTTCTTTGGGCGCGGGTCATCGGGAGCCACTCTTCGACGGCGAGTTTTTTGAGATCGACAGAATCGGTAATTTCTTCGGTGACAAGCGTCGCGCTCCAGAATATCCCGTCGGTACGGCGCAGAACAAGTCCGGCGATACGGGCGGTGTTGACGCCGCCGTCTGCGGCGATTTCAGCAAGGACGATCTCGGCAAGAAAGCGCGACCTGCCGACAAAACGCTGGCGCATAACACCGCGCAATATGCCGCCGCGCCAGTACTGCTTGACAAGCAGAGGCGAAGCGAGGCCGGGCTGTGTCACGCGATAGGTCTCGGCCCGCCCGGTGATGCCGGGCGCGAGGCGCATGTCGGCGCGACCCGCCGCTATGTCTTTGATTACCCGCTCCATGCCCGCGCGCGCGATGACGCTGCAAGCACCATCGCTACTGACGCGGAATTCCCGAGGCAGGCTAATCCTGTCTATCATTTCAGAGGCCCGTTTCATTATACGCGTGATGATACCATGAGCAAAAGCGGCAGGCAAGAACATACGGGTGGTCTGCTGTTAATTGCAAAAAAGGCGCCTGTTACGAATCCTGTTTTTCTTCTGGCGGCAAAATAAGGCGGGCATCTGTGTTGCTGGCAAATTTGTAATATTGTTGTGTGGTTGAAGATTTCTGGGCAGGATTTTGATTATTTTGTATAATCGCATTATGACTACGAAGAAAAATTTCAGGATAGCTCTGTGCCAAATGAACATTGCGCCCGGGAAGATTGCGGCGAACGTGTCGTGCGCGGAGGCGGCGGTGCGTGAGGCAGCAAAGGGTGGCGCGGATATGATTGCGCTGCCTGAAATGTGGGCGACGGGCTTTGATTTTTCGCAGATAGCGGAATACAGACAAAGCCTGGAATTGCGCGAACTGGAGGCTCGCTTAGGCACGCTCGCGGCGACGCTGCGGGTTAACGTCGCGGCGGGGTCGTGGCTACATTTTGACGACAAGGACGCAGCAAGCAATCGCGCACATTTTTTCGATTCGCGTGGTCGGCATCTGGCACATTATGACAAGACACACCTTTTCGCACCGATGGAGGAGGATCTATTTCTGACAGAGGGCAAGGGACCTCGCGTTTTTGAGTCAGAGTTCGGAAAAACGGCGATGGCGATTTGTTATGATTTGCGCTTTGCGGATATTTTCGCTGCGGCAGCGCGAGAGGGTTGCAAAATGATGCTGGTGAATGCGGCGTGGCCAGCGGAGCGGGTGGCGGCGATGGTAGAGTTGGCGGGGCTGCGCGCGCGGGAAAATGCCTGCCTCGTGGTCGTGGTAAACTGCGTCTCACCGCGGGAGCCTGAGGCGATGTCGAATGATTATGTATCGCCGATATTCGGGGGACGGTCGTGCGTATTTGGCCCAAAGGGGCAGGAATTGTTCGTCGCACCACAGTGTGCAGGTGGCATATATTTCATCGATATCGTTGGTGATTAAAAATAGCGGATAATAGAAAAGGCGACCCTTTGCGGAGTCGCCTTTTGTTTTGTTTGTGTGATTGATTATGC
>CAYSUZ010000350.1:0-2405 GCA_964434335.1 uncultured Planctomycetota bacterium
GCTTTTGCGCTTCTACGTCGAAAACGATGTCGTCAACAACGGGCTCGCCGATGGTGTCGAGCTTCTGATCTTCGACGACTTCGGCCAGTGCGCGCGCGAGCAGATCGCTTTTGACCTCGTCGGTTACGCGAGAGCCGAAACGCTTCTGGGCGACACTTTTAGGTACGTGACCCTTGCGGAACCCGGGAACGGCCATCTCTTCGAGGAGATCCTTGTATGTTTTTTCGATTTCTGCCGCTACGGTTGCGGCGGGCACTTCGATTTCGAGCTTTTTCTTGCAGGGGCCGACGTCTTCGACCTTGACGACGGGATTGATTTTGTCTTGTTGTTCCTGCTCGTCTTGTTGTGTCTTGTCTAAATCGTCGGACATTCTAATGCTCCTGTAAGGGTAAATACTTTCCGCCAAAAACACTAACACTCCGGTCGCCTTGCGTCAAAGAAAACACATCCGGGGTGAAATAATGGCGGGTTGAGTCTATGTCGCGCAATAAAAAATGGAGCGGGTGATCGGATTCGAACCGACGACCTAGACGTTGGCAACGTCTCGCTCTGCCACTGAGCTACACCCGCTCTTAATATTGCGGGTCGATTCTACAAGCGAGGGGAAATTTGTCAACAAGATTTCGCCTAAGACAGGTAATATTTTCTTTGACTTTGTCATGGCTATATGGCAATATGGCCATATGATAGTTGTTTTCCACTAGGAGATTCGATATGCACAAATGCAATATCCGAAAACATCGCTCGCTTTCCGAGGCCGATTATCGTCTGCGGGCGGGCATCGCCCAGGCGCTGGGCAACGCAAATCGCCTGAAGATGCTCGACGCGCTCGCGGGCGGTGAGATGTGCGTGTGTGAGTTGGTCGAGTTGCTTGCCTGTGACCAGTCGACTGCCTCTAAACACCTTGCTCTGTTGCGAGGCGCTGGTTTGGTTGACGACCGCAAAGAAGGCCCGCGCGTGTACTACCGGCTGGCATGCCCGTGCTTAACGGGATTTTTCGATTGCATCGAGCAAGTCGTTGCAAATCGTGCGGAGGCGTTGCGTCGCTTAGCGTGACGCGCAAGGAGAAGTTATGAAAAAAGGTTTGCTCATATTAGCCGTGATGATGGTGGTTTTTCTGGCGGCGTATTTTATACCGATCGAAGATATGGGTATTGACGAAGGGCCGGTTTACGAAGCGATAGCGCTTTTGCAGGACTACGCGCAAAAGCACGTGCTGACATGTTTGATACCGGCATTTTTTATCGCCGGTGGCATAGCTGTTTTCGTTAGCAAGGCCTCGGTGATGAAATATTTTGGCCCGAAAGCCAACAGGATTCTGGCCTACGGCGTGGCGGCGGTGTCGGGTTCGATCCTGGCGGTTTGCTCGTGCACGGTGTTGCCGTTGTTCAGCGGAATTCACAAGCGCGGCGCGGGGCTTGGCCCGGCGATAACATTTTTATATGCAGGCCCGGCGGTAAATGTTCTGGCGATAATCATGACGGCGCGGGTGTTGGGCTGGGAGTTCGGCGTAGGCCGCGCGGTTGGTGCGATTGTTTTCAGTGTCGTGATCGGGCTGATGATGCACTTGATTTTTCTGCGCGAGGAGCGCAAACGCGCTTCTGGCGAGGGCTTTATCGTGCCCGACGATGGCGGTAGACCGCTGTGGCAGCAGATTGCGTTTTTCGGCGCGATGATCGGCGTACTGATCTTTGCCAACTGGGGCAAGCCTGACGAGGGAATGAGCAAAGGTCTTTATACGGCAATTTATTCGGTGCGGTATTTTATCGGCGCGGGATTTTTGGCGCTGGTGTTGCTGATTCTGTGGCGTTGGTTCAAGAAGGACGAAATTTCCGAGTGGGTTGGTTCATCGTGGAGTTTTGCCAAGCAGATTTTCCCGCTGCTGTTTATCGGTGTAATTGTCGCGGGGTTTTTGCTGGGACGCCCAGGGCATCCGGCGTTGATCCCGATGGAGTGGATTGCAAATCTTGTTGGCGGCAATTCTTTGTGGGCCAACATGTTCGCCTCGGTTGCAGGCGCGTTTATGTATTTTGCGACGCTGACAGAGGTTCCGATTTTGCAGGGCCTTATCGGTTCGGGCATGGGGCGTGGCCCGGCGATGGCGCTGCTGTTGGCGGGGCCGGCGCTGAGCCTGCCGAATATGCTGGTAATTCGCAGCGTTTTGGGCACGAAAAAAACCGCTGTCTATATTTCACTGGTCGTCGTGATGGCGACCGTTTCGGGTATGATATTCGGCTTCATATATTAGGGAGTTTGCGACTGAGTGGTGTGGAGAAGGGGGAGAGCGAACAAATTCAATTGACAGAAAGGATTGTGGCGGCATGTGTACATTGGATCAAGTTTTGCGAAACCTGACGTTTGATTTTTTCGGATCCGGCAAGCACAAAATTGATGCCGGGGAATTG
>CAYSUZ010000351.1:0-2401 GCA_964434335.1 uncultured Planctomycetota bacterium
GAGTCCATCCTCGCGGAGTGGGCCGTTGATGACATTATGGGGCTTAACTGTTTCGCTATCCGCTCTCAATTTTACACCGTCTTTGTTGACGGTAAGAACAATCTTGTCAGCATTGGCGATGTCTGCAAAAGGGAATTGCCAATTACCGAAATGCCTTTGAGGGTATTTCGGGTCTTTGTCGGGATAGATATCTATCGTAAGATAGCCGGGAAGATCACCGGAGCCCCTCTCAAAAGCAATGCCGAGATTTTCCTCTGCCAGCGCCTCAAATCCGGTCTTTATAAAATTGGTTTGTATCTTCCAATTGTTCACGTATCGTTCCGCTCTATATTGTCTTAAGAATCCTTTAGATCACTCATGTCCACAGGAATTGGATATTTTTCTGCCGTTTTGAAACCATCAAAATATTTATTCCTGAATACTGGATCGTTCATAATGCAATCGGTGCAATCGGGATGGTTGAACATTGGATGCGAATGCATTCGCTTGAGGATATCCGCAAGGGGCTCGTTTTTTATGTTGCCGAAGGCAAGAGGTACATAAGAACAGGGAGTCACATCGCCGTACGCGGTTATATAGAACATTTTTTTGGTGACTGCGGCACAGATAAAGTTTGCGTCGACAGAGGTACACACATCCTGTTCCCAGTATGCTCTGCCGGGTTTCAGCATCGATTTGAATTTTATCATCTCTTCGGGAGAAAGTTTTTGAGAGGTGTCTTCGTTCAAACGCCCAGCCATAACAGCCAGCAAGATGCGGAGTTCAACGTCAAGCTCCTCGCTGAGTTTGAGAAGGCGCTCAAACTGTCCAGACTCTAATTTGTCGTGGTCGACATAGGTTGCAATTCGCGGTGTAATGCCATATTTTTTACAGTAGCCGATAGCCGCAATCGCCTTGTCGAACAATCCCTTGTGACCGCGCAGGCTGTCGTGGGTTTCTGCGTCCGGGCTGTCGATACTGATGAAGGCCATATCGAGTCCGGCCTCGGCAAGTTTCTTTGCCATAGCATCGTCGAGTGCCACAGCGTTGGTGTCAATAACCACGCCCAGCCCCAAGCTTTTGCCGTAGCTGATCAGTTCGCAAATATCCTCTCGTATTAGCGGCTCGCCGCCAAAATACGAAACACTGTCGACGTTGAGCGCTGGAAATTGTTTGACTATGTCTTTAATTTCCTGCGTTGTCATCTCGGAGATTTTGTCTTTGCCAAAAAACTCGCTGCCACAATGCTGGCAGCTGCACTGACAACGGTATGTAATTGCAATCATGCCAATCAGCGCAACATCGGGGTTGTTTGGATCGTCGGGTTTGCACGCCTTAATTTGGGGGTTGGAGCAGGAACACTTGAAAAACTTTTTGATTTTGTCTAAAAACATTGCGTTCTCCCATGAAAAGCCTCCAGGGTTAAACCTCGATACGAGGTCTGCCCCGGTTGGCAGTAACTATACTTCAAAGCGGCTCGCGTTCTGAGCATTAGTTGCGAAGACCCTTTGTTGAGCAATGGCGGCTTGTTGTAAAAAAACTCTCACAACACCCTGTCTTGATTAGGATTCAATCGAGTCCTGGCAAATTACACATTACCAGTTGTTATCGGTTATGTTACGCCTAATTCTTTTCCGCAAACCGCAATTATACCAAAAACATGTCAAAATCACAACGTGATACGAAGCATACGGCTTGAATCAAATAACGGGAAAAATCCATGTGTAAGGGTGATTAACATCTCGCCAAAAAGTAACCCATTGTTTGTGGGAGTCTCGGGCGACATTAAAGCTGGAAGGAGGCTCGTTTATGAAAAGATTTCCATCTAAGCAGATAGTCGATAAACTGCGAAAGGTGGACATTGAGCTGGGCAGAGGTGCGAGTGTCCCAGAAGTTTGCCGCATAACTGAGGCCCGCCAGCAGACTTGCTACCGCTGGCGGCTGGATACCGGCCGCACCGCATGCTGAAATAGCACGCGCTTGCCAAAGTGCGCTTCACCGGACTGTTGGAATGGCGAAGCGCCGACTTGTTCAGCACAAGCCGCGCAAAACATTACTACGACTCTCTAAAAAGTTGGGGTCGTCCTAAAATTGATTTTTGCGGCTTTGCGAATGGTTGCCGCTATTTTTTTAGACGTCTACGTTCAGGCCGCTCAAAAGGGTCGCCTCAAGAAAGGGCATCTCCCCTTTGTTGTAAGTATACATACCTATAACCATGTTGCGGAAGTTCATCAGGTCGACCGATTCCAATGCGCCCCAGCACCAGCAGTTCATGAAAAAAACATCGGGTCTTCTGCGGAAATTGGGATTGTCGTTTCCTTCCTTCGGCACTAGGTCCAATAATTCTTGGCAGCGCTTGTTGCCTTTGGCGGCCTGGTGTCTCAGGAAATTAATAAGCTGCAACTCGAAATGGATAGGGGTT
>CAYSUZ010000352.1:0-2392 GCA_964434335.1 uncultured Planctomycetota bacterium
AAAATATCGAGAAAAAAGGACGACGTTTTACCGAAGAAGAAAAACACTACGTTCTCGACAAGCACATCGAAATTCTTCAGCAGGTCATCCCCGCACACAAACGAGCGATGGAGTCGGGACAACTCGAACTAACTACCACACCATTTTATCATCCGATACTGCCACTGCTGGTAAACATGAACTGCGCCAAGCGCTGCATGCCCGGCGTGCGACTACCTTTCACCCAGACCGACAATCAAAGCTACGCCCGCGAACAGGTTGACCGCGCAATCGAGTATCACGAAAAACTCTTCGGTCGCAAACCACGCGGCATGTGGCCCGCAGAAGGCTCGGTCAGCACAGACATCCTGCCGATGCTAGCCAAGGCAGGCATAGAGTGGATCGCCACCGACGAAGAAATACTGGCGCATTCGATCAACCAGCCGATTCAGCGCGATGGCATGGGCCACGTACTCAATCCCGCAACTCTCTACAAACCATATATCGCCGAAGGCGGCGGCGCGAAGATGAATATCTTCTTCCGCGACCACTACCTCTCGGATCTTATAGGATTTCAGTACAGCGCCAACGATGCCAACACCGCGATTGCAGACTTCGAGGCACGTTTGCGCAAAACACTTGCCGCCTACAAAGGCGAGCCGCTATTCATCAGCGTAATCCTCGATGGCGAGAATGCCTGGGAATACTACCCGAATCAGGGCATCGATTTCTTGACGGGACTTTTCCGGCTCGTGGGCGAGATGGATGGTGTAGCACCAGTCACTTTCTCCGAATATCTCGACATGAAACCCGCAACCGGTCATATCGGCGATCTCTATCCCGGCTCATGGATCAATCATGACTTCCACATCTGGATCGGTGATCCTGAAGACGTTGAGGGCTGGGAACGACTCAACCGAGCGAAGGAATTTTTCGAAGAACAACAGGCCAAAGGCAATCTCGACCCGCAAATCGCCGCAAAGGTCAAAGAAGAATTGCTGATCGCGCAGGGCAGCGATTGGTATTGGTGGTTCGGCCACGACCATTCCTCACCCAACGATCTGGAATTCGATCTGCAATTCCGCCTGCACCTCAAAAACGTATACCAGCTACTCGGTGCAACGCCTCCGGAAAACCTCGACATTCCGATCAAGCGGGCCGCCGCGCGTGAATTGTTTACGCCACCGCGCACGCTGCTCAAGGTCAAACTGGACGGGCGTGTTACGAGTTTTTTCGAATGGCTGGGCGCCGGACTCTATTCCGCAGAAGACGAACAGGGCGCAATGGACAAGGCCACCGAAAACGTGCTGCGCGAAGTGCACTTCGGTTTTGACAGCACCAATCTTTTCGTTCGAGTGGATGCAACGATTCAGGCAATTGACATAATGAAGGCTGGCGACGCGATCCGACTTAACTTCATCTATCCGCAACAAGGCTGGGTTGAAATTATGCTCGATGACAAAGAACAATGCGTTGCCAAACTCGGCAGCGGTTTCGCCGAACAAAAAGCTGCGATAATCACAACAGCAGATTCAATACTGGAAATCTCAATGCCATTCGAGATGTTCACACTCAACGAAGACCAAACGCTCAATTTCTTCGTTGAATTAAGGAGGGGGGGCAAGGTCGTAGAAAAAGTTCCGGCCAGCGCACCTATCATTGTAAATTCCCCCACAGAAGAATATGATACATCAGTATGGTAAGATAAGAAATCAGCTCGTATAAACCGCTTATCCTAAATATGAGGATGTTCGCACAATGCCTGAACTAAGAAAAGATCCCATCACCGGACGCTGGGTAATCATCGCAACCGAACGAGCCAAGCGGCCCACCGACTTCATCACCGAGAGCCAGCCTGTGAAGGCATCGTTCTGCCCTTTTTGCGAAGGCAACGAGGACAAAACCCCACCAGAAATATTCTCCTTCCGCAAGAGCGGCACGCTGCCCAACAGTAAAGGCTGGGACGTTCGCGTTGTGCCCAACAAATTCCCTGCCCTGCGCATCGAAGGCAACCCCGACAAACGCGGCGACGGCATCTACGATAATATGAACGGCATCGGTGCCCACGAAGTCATCATCGAAACTCCACGGCACGACATTTCGCTGACGGCACTGGATGATGGTCACGTTCAAAACGTCATCCGCACCTATCGCGACAGACTTCGCGATCTGAAAAAAGACAAGCGTTTCGGTTACGGTATGTTGTTCAAAAACGTCGGCGTCGCGGCAGGCGCGTCACTGGAACACACGCACTCGCAACTCATCGTAACACCAGTCGTACCTAAGGCTGTTATCGAGGAAATGCGCGGCAGCGAGGCCTTTTACAACTACCGCGGACGCTGCATATACTGCGATATGATTCGTCAGGAAATCGAAACCGAAGACCGACTGGTTTTCAACTTCAACAAATTTG
>CAYSUZ010000353.1:0-2384 GCA_964434335.1 uncultured Planctomycetota bacterium
AGCGTGACTCGCTCTTCCTTGATTACGAAGACCGCGTCGGAACGATCATGACCGGCATGGTTCAGCGCTACGAAAGCGGCAACCTGATTGCGACGCTCGAAAAGGTCGACTGCGTGCTGAGCAAGCGCGACTTGATCCCCGGCGACTCCTATCGGCCAGGCGACACGGTCCGCGCTGCGGTTATCGATGTCAAAAAAGTCGGCCAGAAAGTCCAGATTGTCCTTAGTCGCACCTGCAACGAATTTGTTCTGCGCCTGTTTGAACTCGAAGTGCCCGAAATAAACGAGGGCCTCGTCGAAGTCAAGGTCATCGCGCGAATACCCGGATATCGCACCAAAGTCGCTATCCAGAGCAACGACAGCCGCATCGACAGTGTCGGTGCCTGCGTCGGTGTCCGCGGGGCGCGCATTCGTAATGTTGTTGGCGAGCTTAACGGCGAAAAAATCGACATCATCGAGTGGAATGATGCTGCCGAGATGCTCATTGTCAACGCGCTTAAGCCCGCCGAAGTTATCGGTCTTGAGATTGACGACGCCTCGCATTCTGCTAAAGCGATCGTCGCGGATGATCAGCTTTCGCTGGCAATTGGCAAGCGCGGTCAAAATGTGAAACTAGCCACCAAGCTCACCGGATGGGCATTAGAGATCGTAACGCAAAAACAGGACATCGCTGAACACGACGCCTTCCTGCAGGACCTGGTCGAATACGGCAATGTTGACAAGGGCCTAGCAAACAAAATCATAGAAGCCGGGTACGAATCTGTCGATGACGTTATCACACGCGGTCCTCAGGCGTTACTCGTAGTAGCCGAGACCGGCGAAGAAGCGGCTGCCGAAATAATCGAAACCCTCAAGCAAAATATTGATGCCTGCGGCAAGCGTATCGCATCCGAAGAACCTGAAGAACCCGAAGAAGTTGCGTCTCAACAGGACGCCTCAGAACAAAACCAAACGATACAAGGCGATTCTCCTCAATCGAATGCAGAACCAGTCGACGAAGAAGACAAAGAATCGCACGAAGATCAAGCGGCCCGGCAGCCCGGAAAGGATGAAATTTGAGCGTCAGAGTTTATATGCTGGCAAAAGAACTCGATCTTAACAACCAGGTAGTGATGGAGTACCTGGCCGAGGTTGGCGTTGCAGTAGCCAACCATATGGCTGTGCTTACCGACGATGTTGTCAAGACTGTGCGTACCTTCTACGCCGACGACG
Source organism: uncultured Planctomycetota bacterium (assembly GCA_964434335.1). GTDB lineage: Bacteria > Planctomycetota > B129-G9 > B129-G9 > B129-G9 > JAUWEX01. The sequence goes on from CAYSUZ010000353.1 coordinate 1,212, forward strand.
CAAACTGGGAAGCCGCCAAGGCCAAAGTTCTTGAGACAAAAGCCCAAAAGGCTGCTGAAAAGAAAAAGAAAGCAGCCACAATGAAGGCAGCCAAAAAGAAAACGGCAAAGAAAAAAGTTGCAAAGAAGAAGGTTGCAAAGAAAAAAACAGCCAAAGAAGATGATGCGCAGGAAGCGGAGTCCGAAGAAGTAGTCAAGGCTGCGGCGGAGACAGCGCCAAAGGCTGAAAAGAAGCCCAAATCAAAGACCAAGGCCACGCCTAAGGCCGAAGAACCCGTGGCAGAAGAAGAAGACCAGACCGATGTTGTGCAGTCCGATCAGGAAGCAGTCGCAGAAGCAGACATAGAAATAGAAGCGCCGCCGGTTGAAGAGGCGGAAGCAGAGGAAGAAGTCGAAACCCCAAAAACCAAAAAACACCCCGGCCCCAAAGCAAAAGCACCCAAGCGTCGAGGCGCGGTCAAGCTGGGTATGATTAAACTTGCCGAACCCCGCCCCAAGCCCGACCCCGAGGCTGCCAGGCAGGGACGGCGCAAGCCCGCAGCTCGCAAACCTGAGTCTGATACCAGTGGTGGCGATTCGGCACGCAGTACAACATCTAGGCCCAACAAGCCGGTACGTGCCCCCAAGGGCGCGGTGCCCACAGCCAAAAGGCGCATAGATATTATCAAGACCTCGCCACGTCAAAGACTTGCTTCGCGGCAGAGAGTGCCATTCCTCAAAGATCCCGGTGGCCGCAGAAAAGGCGGGCGACGCTTTAAGGGCGGACGTCATCAAGAGCCTGAAATCAAAATCGAAGTTCCCGATAAGTTCGACGTTACCATGCCGATTAATGCCAAAGACCTTGCCGCGAAACTCGGCGTCAAGGCTGGCGAAATCCTTGGCTTCCTCCTCAAGCAAGGCACTATGGCACGCATCAACGATTCGCTGCCACCCGATGTCATCGAGATGGTCGGCATCGAATACGACAAAGAAATTACGGTTATCAAGCTCAAGAACGTTGAAGATACCTTTATGGATGGGATCGTCGAACAGCGCGTTGGGCACATTGTTAAGCGCGCTCCGATTATCGCTTTCCTCGGTCATGTCGATCACGGCAAAACCAGCCTGATGGACAAGATACGCTCGACCAAGGTAGTCGACAAAGAATCCGGCGGAATCACCCAGCACATCGGTG
>CAYSUZ010000354.1:0-2382 GCA_964434335.1 uncultured Planctomycetota bacterium
GTGATCCACATACCCCCTCTTGACGAGAACCTTCAACGCGCCGGTAACCGAAGACATATTTACTCCGAGCAAATCGGCGAGGTCTTTCGTCCGAGCCACGCGATTTGCCTCCTCCAGCCGCAGTATCGCCTCCAGGTAATCTTCGAGACTACTGCTGAGTCGCACCTTATCAGGAGCCTGTTGTTTTTTTGCCGCCAAACCCTCACCTCTAACAATGTTTGTTACGCCTAATATTATACGGAGTACTTAACGATTGTCAAGGGGATTTTTAAATAAGCTTGATAGCCTTAACGTCCAATTCTATCCGCCCTGAATAGTCGCTGACTTTCGGACGGAATGCAAGTTGAACAGGCGTGAGGTGGCGTTTGATGTCTTCGTAGCGATCGCCAGCATTGAAAGCAATCGCGCGCATCGTCGTATCGCCCTGCATAACACGGAACGACAGGTGCTTGCCAGAGGCGCCCATCAATCGCGGCTCCCCGGCGGTTTTCACATCGTCGAGCAACAACAGCGGCGCAGGATTGCCAATACCGAACGGAGCCATGAGTTCGAGTTCTTCGATGAGCCTAAATGTAATGTCATCCAATCGCACACGCGCATCCAGGCGCAGTACAGGGCGCAGATCGCGCTGGGCAAAGGCGTCTTCGGTATAGGAGTTAAGCGCGTCAGAAAATTCCTGTATGTGTTCCTTTTTTATCACCAGTCCGGCAGCAGCAGCGTGACCGCCATAAGATTCCAGCATCGCTCCACATGCCGTGAAAGCGTCGTAAACATGATAGCCCGGAATCGAACGAGCCGAGCCTCGGCCAATTTCGCCATTGAGCGCGATAAGCACGACCGGGCAATGATACTGTTCGACAAGGCGCGAGGCCACGATGCCGATTACGCCGGTATGCCATGTTTCATCTGCGAGAACAATCAATTTCGGTCTCTTGTCGCCAAAGCGCTCGTGAATTTTTTCGACTGCGTTAAGATAAATCCCCATCTCTATCTTCTGGCGCTCGCGATTCTGCGTGTCAAGATCATGCGCGATATCCCGGGCCAGAGAACTGTCTTCGGTCGTCAGAAGTTTGATCGCGATACCCGCATCGCCAAGCCTGCCCGCAGCGTTTATTCGTGGTGCGAGATTAAAAGCAATCTGCCAGGGCCGCAAATTGGTGTGATCTTTGACACTCACATCAAACAGCGCCTTCAGTCCAGGCAGGCGCGTCTCGGAGAGAGCCTTCATCCCATACCGGACGATAACGCGGTTTTCGCCGCGCATCGGCACGACATCGGCTACACTGCCCAACGCCGCCAGCCCCAGAGCCTCGCGCATAAAACCGATATGATCGTCGGCACCGCGCATCTGCACCGACACCTTGGCAGTTAGCGCATCAACAAGCTTGAAAGTAACGCCAACGGCAGCTAAATCGCGGAACGGATAGGACGAGCCGCTAACCTTTGGATTCAAAATCGCGATGGCAGGCGGCAGATCGTCAGAGCACTCGTGGTGATCCACGACAATCACGTCTACCCCTAGGCTACGCGCAAGTTCTATCTCCGCGACATCGCTTATGCCGCAATCCACAGTTATCAAAAGGCCGCAACCCTTCGCGGCGATTCCCTTCACGGCCTCGCAGTTCAGGCCATAGCCCTCTTCCGAACGAGACGGCACGTAGTAATCGGCGGGGTATTGCAACAGATTGAAATATCCCAGCAGCATTGATGCCGAAGTTACTCCGTCAACATCATAGTCGCCGAAAATGACGATTCGCTCCTGTTTGCGCATCGCCTCGGCAATGCGATCAACAGCAACCGGCATGTGAGCAAGTAACAACGGCGAGTGAATATCTTCGAGAGTTGGATAGAGAAAGGATTTGGCGGATTCCGGCGTAGTCAGCCCTCGGGCCACAAGCAGCTCTGCCGTCACCCAATGAAGGCCCAAAGCATTCTGAAGTTTTTGCACATCGTCGGGAGAATTCTGAGTGAGTGTCCATTGCGCTTCCATGCGCCCTGCCTTTCGGATATGAAACTTATTTATTCCGCGTCGCCCGCCAATGCTTCGCGGGCCTGCTGAAGTTCGTGCAGCGCCTCAGCATGGAGTTTTTCGTCGGATGAAAAAAGCTTTGCCGTAGTCGTCCAATACAAAACAGCCTCGTCCCATTTTTCAAGTTCTGAATAGGATTTCGCCACCAGCCAATACGGATAGCGGAATTCTGCATCGGCGCTAATCGCCCGCAAACAGTACTGCACACAGGCTTCGAGATTTTTGAGCGCATACGCGGCGCGTCCGGCATTGTAGAGATAAATTTTGTTTTCCCCATCACACTCAACGGCTTTTTCAAAATAGCCGTATGCGTTTTCGATCTCCCCGCTGTCAAAGCAGACTTTGCCCAAATC
>CAYSUZ010000355.1:0-2379 GCA_964434335.1 uncultured Planctomycetota bacterium
TTGATCGGTATTTTTGTGTTGGTCAGTACGAAGGGCAAAATCGCTACGGTCTTGATGTCGGCGAAAGGGTTGTCCGGATTTTCCAGCGCTTTGCTGGCAAAAAATCTGCCGATGAAATTTCCGACTTCTCCCATTGCTTGGCAGCTGGTACCAACCAAGAGCATCGCGCAGAGCGTCATGACGGCGCAGCTACGGATGATTACGGGTGTTAGTGATTTGCGTTGTTTCATGAGTTCCCCTCAATGATTCTTATTATGCAACAGTATCCACTTTTTATATCGGGTGTCAAGCGGTCGAGGTGAACAAAAAAAGACCCGCAAGCGATGCCTGCGGGCCTTTGGAGTTCAGTTGTTTACTTAGTAGTAGTGGCGGGAGTGGTAGTGGTGGGTTTGATTGGTGCTGCGGAGAAGTTTACGCTGCGCACCGACCAGATGTTTGTTTTGTCATTATTGTTGGATGTGAAGTAAATTCGCTCTTCGCCGCCAACTATTGCCCATGTTGGTGCCCAGTTGCGTCCGGTATCTTCGGTGATGCGGATTTCGTGTGTGCCATCGGCGTTGATTACATAGATGTCGTCGCCTTCCGTAGTCGGTTCAATATTGCCGCCGCCGGTGTAGACCGAGAAGGCGATTCGAGTTCCGTTGGGTGACCACGACGGTTGAATGGCGGCCCATTTGTCGGCCTGTGCGATTACCCTGAGGTTGCGGCCGCTTTCATCAATGGTGCAGATGCTGGAGGACACACCGTTGACGTTGTAAATTCTCTGGTACGCGATCAGCATTTGTTTTGGATGCCATTTCGGGTTCATGCCCGGGCCGAGATTTGTGCGCGTTTGGTTGGCGATGTCGTAGGTCCATACTTCCCATTCGCCCGCGGGTGTTTTGGCGCAATAGGCGAGTTTTTTGCTATCGTAAGACCAGGCCGGGCTCATCTCATCGGTGCCGGTGGCCGTAACCTGCCAGAGCGGGCCGTTGGAGGCGGCGCTTGTTACGTATACGTCGTAGTTGCCGTTGCGGTCGGAGACAAAAGCGATGTAGCGCCCATCTGGAGAAAGGCTGGGTTGTATGTCATTTGCGGTGCTTGTTGTTTTTTGCGAGAGGGCGGTGCCGTTGATTGTCTTGACGTAGATGTCGGGGTTGCCCGTTTGCGCGGTGGATGAGTAGGCGATGTATTTGCCATCGATTGAGATGTTGGCCCAAGAATCCCATCCGGTTTTTGAAAACGAATTTTGTTGCAGCCCCGCATACGAAATCGAGGAGCGCGGTGCAAAGGTCTTGAAGGTTGTGTCCTCGGGGACGGGCTTTATTAGATTGATGGGTTCGGGGCTTTGGGGTGTCGGAACGTATGAGACACAACCCAGAGGCAGCAGAACTATGGTCGCCGCAACGATAATACCAGTCAGTCGTAAGATGTTCACCGTGTTTCTCCCAAGAATTGAATATGATTGCTTGCACCGAGCCGTAAACATATCTCATTTATCGTCATTCAAAAATCTTTGCTTTAAGATTTATATTCCTGAAAAAAAAGAGACACTCCCGCGTGAGAGTGTCTCTTTGGTTTTTATTGTGTTGTTGGTTTATTTTCGTGCGATGCGTCTGCGCGTGATTCCGGCTACGGACACCAGCCCTATCCCCACCAAAATCATCGTGCCGGGTTCGGGCATGGTTATTGTGCCGCGGACGAAATCTTCGCCTATGCCTGCGTCCGCGTAGGAGCCAAGGAATGCCTGGAAATCACCTAATCCCGTGAAGTTGTTCAGCGAGGATAGTCCTTCGATACAGAACTCTATATCTGGCTCGTCAGCGTTTGGCGCGCCGCCAGTGTAGCTGAACAAATCTAGTTGCACGTTAGGATCAGTAATATCTGCACCGAAAGCAAACGCCGGAGCAACGGTGAAGGGCGTAAGAAACTCGGATATCCTGAAGTCGCTCCACGTGTCGCCTGTGCCGATGCCGATGTTGATGTCGTAGACGCCGTCGCCGGTGATGTCTAGCGAGAATGCGAAGGATTCGGCGATGCCGCTGTTGGGGCAGTCGAAACCGTACATTGCCGCGAGTTCTGGACTGGTAACGTCGGGTTTGCCATCGCCATCCACGTCTCCGGCGATGTAGTTGGCGTAAATATCAAAGGCTACGGATAGCCGGTCGGTTGCGTGGTTATAGTGCCAGAATACTTTGTCTATCTCGTTGCCGCTGCCGGCAATTCCTGTGGGTAGGCCTACGTCGTTATTAGGGTCTTCGGCATATGAATCAAAGGACGTGTTGAAATCTGCCGACGCATCGCCTGTGAAACCCGCAAAAGCCGACGCGCTTGTGGTTACAACCACGGCTGCGAATAGCATAACGGTAATTTTGGTCATAAATTTTCTACTTATCATCA
>CAYSUZ010000356.1:0-2375 GCA_964434335.1 uncultured Planctomycetota bacterium
CGCCTTCTCATCCAGACCCAACTCGATCAACTCAAGATCGCCAAGGTCGTAGGATCGCTCAATCGTCTTGCCATCGGGCATGGTGATCTTGACATCCATAACCTTGCCCGGTTTTTTAGGCATGCCGTTAAATGCTACGCAGGTTCCCAAAATAATCAGGCAGTCTTTGTGGAACACTTCTATCGCCGCCTTTTTAGCCGACTCGGACAAATCTTCCTTATCGATATTAGCCAACACACCCAGCTGCGGCATCATGAAAATACTGTCCACAGCAAGACGCGTTACACATTCAGGCAGAAACGCATCAATCATCATAAGCATTGATTGCGCGCGCCGTGGCGCATGCGAAAGAACACCGCCGCTGCCAACCAAAATATCGAGATCAGGCATCTTGATGATGCTGGAGTCTTCCTGTTTTTCAAAAGCGCTCCCAGCATCTCTATCCTTACGCGTTCCCTTAAGTTCGCGCGCGAAATCTTTGTGCTGGATAAAAGCCAGACGCAAGGCTTCGCGGGCAACCGCCTGTTCGATAATGAGTTCTTCAAGCGATTGAGGAATCGTGGTGGGGCGGATCATTTTATTTTTGATCCGGTTGCGGATTTCGCTGTCTTCCACCTTGAAGGGAACCCAGCGCATAACATTATCAATGCCCGCCTCGGCCAGAACATTGGAAACACTGTAACTCATCCCAAGATTGGCACTGACCGTGCGATTGAAAACATTTTTAAGTTCGTTAGTATCTGTTTCACGATGATGCCATACCGAGAAAATATCCGTCGTCGCACCGCCAATATCCACACCAACCAGATTAATGTGTTCCATATCTGCTATAGTCTGCATAATCGCGCCCACCGCGCCCGGTGTGGGCATAATCGGTGCGTCTGTCCAACTCATCAGTTTGTTATAACCCGGAGCATTGGCCATGACATGCTCCATGAACAAGTCGTGAATCTCGTCACGAGCCGGCTGGAGGTTTTCCTGCTCAAGCACCGGTCGTATGTTATCGACCATTCGAAGCGCGGTTTTGTCGCCAAGCTGCTCCTCAATCTGTGGCTGAGCATTCTTGTTGCCAGCATAAACAATCGGCAATTGATACTGCATACCCAAGCGTGCCTTGGGGTTTGCGGCACTAATCAGCTCGGCCAGCTCGACAACCTTTTGAACCGTACCGCCATCCGTGCCGCCCGCCAACAAAATCATGTCAGGCCGCAACTGGCGAATGCGTTCGATTTTTTCGTGAGGCAGACGCCCATCATTAGTCGAGATAGCGTCCATAACAATAGCTCCGGCTCCCAGCGCCGCTCTCTTGGCGCTTTCGGCGGTCATCGTCAGAACTACGCCCGCTACCATCATCTGCAATCCGCCGCCTGCGCTGCTTGTGCTAAGATAAACATCAACGCCGTTGTGATCGTCAGATTGGGGGGAGATTATCTTGCCGTTCTCGATCAACTTGCGACCGGAAATATCCTCAATTTCCTCCACAGCATTCAGCACACCGCGAGTTACGTCCTCAAAAGGCGCCTCCACCGTCGTGGGGGCCTCGCCTCTAAAAGTCAGGCGATATTCGCCATCGCGTTTTTCAATGAGAATTGCCTTTGTCGTCGTGCTGCCGCAGTCTGTGGCCAGAATGCTTCTAAGTTCAATTGGTTGTGCCATAGATGCCTCAAACATTTCTTATGTCGTATTGATTCGTTAATAGAAAAATAGATTATTCGGTATCCGCGCCATCGGTCGAACTATCTTTGCATTTCAAACAACGGCGTTGCTCTTTTCTTTGGCGCTTTTCTTCCTTCTTCTTCTTTTTCAACTCTTTGATTTGCTTGCGATGTTCGTTATCCTGCGTCTCAATCTCTTGAAGAAATATATCGATGTTCTTTTTGTCTTCCATCAAATTCACAAAGGTCGATATTCTAACAGGATCGAAGAGAATTTCCAGTGCCGGAGCAAAAAAAACTACAACTTGCGCGCTCACATATGATAATGGCTTAACACTCTCCAAAAACATAATCGACGGAACAGCCATGCCGCGCTTGACTATCCACGCAGCAATCTTCTCAAGCATCTCGCGCTCTTCGGGCTTGAGATCCGCCTTGACAAGTTTATTGCTCTGGAACGGTGGGGCTTGTCTCATCTACTGCAACCTCGCTTTTGATAAAACCGACAATCTCGTCCTTGCGCTTTCTGTCCATAAGCAACAGCACCGCCCGGATACTGCGAATGCGCGACGGCGCTTCGTATGGCGAAAGCATCACACACATATCGTCATAACGAAATGCCTTAAATCGACTCCACGGTAATTTTTTAATTGTGAAGCCGTTTCGAATCTCAACCAGCTCTTTCGACAACGTATACGTCGTAGGAACAAAGAAACGCGA
>CAYSUZ010000357.1:0-2372 GCA_964434335.1 uncultured Planctomycetota bacterium
GGCGCGCAGGAAACAATATTTGCGTACCTCGAAGAAATTCTAGAAGATTCCGATGTGATATTCTGCACGCTCGACAGCAATCTCATTATCCGTTCGGCTAATCAGCGCTGCCGCGACGGATTCGGCATGTGTCACGGCGAGAGTATCCTCCAACACCTCGAAGACGAAAGTGCTTCGATTCTGGAAAAAATCGCAGGCAACGAAAATCTGGCCGTCGAAACCATCGAGATAACCTTCATGAAGCACGACGAGCCGTACCTGGCCGATACACTGCTGATGACACGCGGCAACAGAATCGCAGTGCTGGCGCATTCGCGACAGGAAGAAATCGACAAGCTCACCACCATCCTGACCAACTACAACAAGGAAATCAACTCGCTCAATTGCAGCCTCCACAAAGCCGAGTCAAAAATGCAAGCGCAGACCGTCGCTATCGAAGAAGCCCACCGCGAACTCAGCCAGGCCTACAAAACACTGCGCGAGCTGGAGTGGAACGATCCGCTGACGGACGCTTACAACAAACATTATTACGATCTGGCGCTGGTCAAGGAAGTCAACCGAGCCAAACGCTACGGACGCGACTTGTCGTTCCTGGCTATCGACGTCGACGACTTCAAAAAGATCAACGAAAATTATGGCCACCCAGCTGGAGACGCGGTACTCTGCCACGTAGTTCGTGCGATCGCTGCCTGCACCCGCAACGAGATCGACTGGCTAGCGCGACTGGGCAACGATGAATTTGTTCTCGTCATGCCCGAAACCGATCTTGAGGGCTGCATGGCGGTTGGCACAAAACTGCTCAAACAAGTAGCCGACGAGCCGGTACTTTACAAGGACGGCCTGATAAACGTAACGATCAGCGCGGGCGGCGCGGCGTTCGACCCTACCGAGTCGTTCCAGCTATCCTATCAGGAACTGCCCCACATTGCCGACAAGGCACTTAGCAACGCGCAGAAAAAGGGACCGAACACCTTCGAAGTAACTCGCGTAGACTAACGCACAAAACACCAAAAGCACGGCAGCAATGTCGTGCTTTTTTTTGATGTCCGCTATTTCCCGCCAAACTTGCGCCTTCAGCGACTTTGCGCTATAATCCCGCGAAATTAAACTAACCCTTACCGGAGAAACCATGGACAAGATCAAAAAAATCGCAGAAGAGCTGGGCAAGGCAATCGCGGAAACACCACAATTCACAGAACTGAAAAAGCTCGAACTCGAAGCACGCACCGATAAAGAACTCTCGACGATGACCGCCGAATACCAGGCGATACTGCAACACATAGCTAATCTGGAGAAAAATCAGCAGCCCGTCGAAATTGAAGACAAGCAAAAATTCACCGAAATGCGCGAAAAGGTACTCTCCAATCCCAAAATCCAGACACTTCTGAAAATCCAGACCGAGTACACCGAATTGATGAGCAACGTAAACCGCCTTATCGCCGCGCCGCTCAGAATCGAAGTCCCCAAAGAAGCCGCCAGCGAAGACAAAAAGGACTAATCATGGATTGCCCAAATATCGAAAAAAACAAGAGTATGTGCAACTGCACCTACTCCTGCGACAAAAAAGGCCGCTGTTGCGAATGTGTCCACTACCATCGTCTGCGCGGCGAGCTGCCGGCGTGCTACTTTAGCACCGCTGCCGAGGCCACCTACGACCGTTCGGTCGAAAAATATCTCAAAGATCGTTAATAACCGCGCGCAATCCTGTTCAGTAGCAACGCTCTTTTGTCGATAGATAAGATGATATAGTCTATCGCAAAGGGTAATCTATGTATCGCGCATACTGGGGCCTTAGGGAAAATCCCTTCGCCAACACATACGATCCCAGGTTCTTCTTCATGACGGAGGACCAGGAGCTAGCCGTGCGGCGTTTCCTCGAAGTCTATACCGAGAACAAGGCCGTCATGATGCTGCTCGGGCCGGTGGGCGTAGGCAAAACCTACCTCTGCAAACTCATCGCCTCGCAACTCAACAACGTCGGCGTGAAAATAGCCCACATGATCACCCCCCGCCTCAATGCCGAGATGTTCTGCCACGAGGTCGCGCGTAAACTCGGTCTGCCCATCGAAGATAACTATGGAGTCTCCGCACAAAATCTCTACGATCACATGAGCGACTGCGACGGCGACTATCCCGCAGTCCTTATTCTCGACGAAGCTCAGACCATCACCGACGAGATGACCTTCGATGCGATCCGCATAATGCTCGACTTCGACAAGAACGGCCGCATACTCCACACGCTTCTCATGTCGGGTCAGGACTCGCTGGTACAGCGTCTGCGCGGTCACGAATCGCTCAACCAACACATAATTACGCGCCACACCCTCAAACCCTACACCGAAGCCGAATCATCAGAATACATCGACTTCCGC
>CAYSUZ010000358.1:0-2371 GCA_964434335.1 uncultured Planctomycetota bacterium
TTGATGGAAATGGAAGACCTGCTTAATTCGGCCAACACGATAATGCTGCGCGAACTCGGCGCGTCGGGGACTAATGATACGCGCACAAATTCCGCCATCGAGATCGAAAATCTTCTTGCGCAGGCCGTCAGCATTGTCAACCAGAAATTCGGCGATACTTATCTCTTTGGTGGTGTCGGCTCTACGAGCGCACCTTTTACCCTGCTAAGCGACAGTGTGTTATACAGCGGCGACGATGCAACCAACTGGGTTCAGATAGCTGGCGGCACAACTATCGCCGCCAACATCAACGGCTCGGAAGCTTTTGGCGCGTTAAGCGCGACCATTTCCGGCAACGTTGATCTCAATCCTGACATCACTACTGCCACGTTGCTCAGCGACCTTAACGGCGGCGAAGGTGTCTTCGCTGGTTCGATAACTGTTGGCAACGGCGTTACCACCACGACCATCGACCTGAGCGGTGCCGAAACTATCGGTGACGTAATCGATCTTATAAACAACGACGCGGCGAGTATCGTTACCGCCGCGATCAACTCTGCGGGCACCGGCCTGACGCTTACTACCCCTTCGCCGGGCAACATCAGCGTTATCGAATACGAGGGTGGCACAACCGCCAATGATCTCGGCGTTTTGCAGACAACGATTACTGCCGGCCCGCTGATTGGTTCCGATACCGATCCTTTGTTGACCGCAATGACCTCGGTAGGCTCGTTGTTGGGCGGCTCGGGCCTGACCAGTCTCACTGCCGATATTACCATCACAAATGGCGCGGAGTCCGCTACGATAGATTTCACCGGTGCGACGACCGTGCAGGACATTCTCAATACCTTCAACCAGTCCGGCGTAAACGTGATAGCATCGATCAACGATGCGGGTGATGGAATCGATATTGTCTCGCGTGCCAACGGCACTCGCCTCACCATCACGGATGTGGGTTCAGGCGATAGCGCCGAGGAGCTGGGCCTGCTGATGACACTGGATCGCATAAAACTTGATAATCTCAACAACGGCACGGGCGTTAACACAATAACGGGCGACGACTTTACCGTTACTCGCAGCGATGGCGTGGTGGTAAGCGTCGACATTTCCGGTGCCGAAGACGTCGGCGATGTCATTGACCTGATAAATAACGACCCTGAAAACACCAACTCAAGGCTGGTCGCTTGGGTTGATCCGACCAGCTCCCGTATTCTTCTGGCCGACACTAGTACAGGCACGGGCGATCTTGTCATAGCCAATGCCAATGGCAGTTACGCTGCCGATGATCTTGGCATTGAAGGCAGCAGCCCCTACACAGGCGCTACGATTTTGCTTACGGGCAGCGATCTCACCCCCGTCGGAGTCCAGACCGAAAATATTTTTACTGCGCTTATCGCCCTGCGCGACGCGCTCTATGACGACAGCACGACAGCGATTGGGCAGGCTGGCAAATTGATCAATACTGCCCAGCAAACTATACTCAACTCGGTTGCCGATATCGGCGCACGCGTGCAGCGCCTCGAAACCACAGCCAATCGCATCGAAGACGAGCAGGTTAATCTCGAAAAGGCGCTTAGCAACGTCCGCGATGTCGACTATGCCGCGGCGATTACCGACCTCGAATACGAGGAGACGATATTCAAGGCGGGCCTGTCGGTGGCGTCGATACTGCTGCAGAACTCGCTTTTGAATTATCTCTAAACAGTCTTTACAAAGGAAACGCAATGAAGGTTACAACAACACGCTTCGGAGAGATAGACGTCAGAGACGAAGACGTCTTCGATTTTCCCGAAGGCATGCTCGGATTCGGCGCAATTAAGAAATACTGTACGCTCAAAAATCCCGGTGGCGGGCCGTTCGAGTGGCTCCAGGCTATCGAAGAGCCGAGCTTGGCCTTTGTCATTTGCGACCCCTTGCTATTCAAGCCCGACTACGGCATATCGGTTAAACAAGAAGAACTTGCTGGCATAAAAGTCGAAAATATCGCTGATGCGTCGGTGCGCGTGGTGCTGGTCGTGCCGCGTGGAAATCCCGAACGCATGACCGCCAATCTAAAAGGCCCGATAGTTTTTAACACGCGCGAGAATCTAGCCAGCCAACTCATTCTCTCTGGCGATACCTACGATACGCGCCATCGCATTTTCCAGCAAACACCCCAGGCCGCGGCCAGCGGGCAAGCCGAATAGGGGGCCGGGATGCTAGTGCTGTCCAGACAAAAAAGCGAAACGATCATGATCGGCGACTCGATCGAGATCACCATCGTGGAAATAAAGGGCGACAAAGTTCGCATAGGTATTAATGCTCCGGCGGAGATACCCGTGCATCGCAAAGAAATCTACGATGCCATACGCCGCGAAAACATCGAGGCGGCTGCAACCGAACCAGCAAATCT
>CAYSUZ010000359.1:0-2367 GCA_964434335.1 uncultured Planctomycetota bacterium
TTGGGGGAGGTCCGGCAAACCACCACCGACCGCCTAAAGAAGGAGGAACGCTTCGAAAAAGCCGAAATCGCGGAAATGAGACGAGATGTGAACAACCCAATAGCCCGCGCAAAAAAATATTACGACAATAATGATTTCAAAGCGTGCATAGAAGAAATCGGCAAGGCCGTATCTCTAATGCAACGCAAAAAATATGGAATTGATTTTTCGATCCAGCAGGCGCAAGCCGAAACCATACTCCAAAACGCCAACAGGGAACAAAAAGCCCTCGACAATACTCAGGATATAGAATCACGCGAAGCATCTGAGAAAAAACTTGTTGATATCATTCGCGCACAGGATGATTACCGCAAAAAAATAGAACGTCAACTTCTTGATCAAGCACAGATGGCGCTGGATCAAAGCAATTTTGAAGAAGCATTGAATTTGTGCCTGAAGGTGTTGGAAAAGAACCCTCTTAACGATGAGGCGAAAACTCTTCAGGGTCTGATCAACCAGGAAGAATTGATTTACCTGAAGGAATATAATGCGTCGCAGGAAATAGCAATGTGGAGCGAGACAATCCGCAGAATCCACGAGGCCGCCGTACCCGAAGGCGAGATCATGACGTTTATGCCAAAGGACGACTGGATCGCACTGATCAAGCGCCGTGAGATGCGGATTAAAGAAATCCATATGATCGCCAGAAAAGATGATTCCGTATCGGTGATTATGGATAAGATAAGCAATCCGGCACGAGCACTTTCTGCAATTCATATTGACAGAAAACCCATCCCAGAACTGGTTAATTCCATTATGGGGATGTATGACAATATCGTAGCGATTTACGTAACGAGACCCGTTCTTGAAGAATACAGTGGTGAAGAATTCGAGATCGACATAAACAAAAGCGTCACGCTAAAGCAAACTCTCGACCATCTCGTCAAGCATACCTTAACAACAAAAGCAGCCGTATCATATACAATACGCAACGAAGTAGTCATGATTACCCTGAAGGATGCCGAGGAAAAGCGCTACCTCAGAATTTATCCGGTTCAGGACTTGCTTATGAAAAAGCAAGACTTCATCCCGCCCGGCATCGACATAGGTGAAGACATTTTTGCAGATAATGATAATAACGAAATCGACAACGATGATTTCGATGAGGATGAGGAAGAAGATCACGACGGTCGCGATGACGTTCATGATCCAGAGGACTCCGACTTTGGTCTACTGGAAATCATTCAGAGTACCGTTGGAATAGCGGAATGGACTCCGCGCAAGAATAGAATACACTTCGACCAGGGTGATATGTATATCCTAGGCACAGAGGCAACACACGAAACCATACAAGACCTGCTCGCAGATATCCGCAAAACCGAAGATGTCATGGTAACTATTGAAGCGCGCTTCTTGGAAGTCAGCGAAGATTTGGCCCAGTTAATCGGGTTTGAATTTACCGGCAACCCAGATGCCTGGGATATTGCCAGAGACGGGCGTCAAATATACACAGATAAGTTTTTGGAAGGTTACTTAACGGACATAGCGGATGACACAAAATCCGGTGTCTGGTTTACCAAAGGCTCTGATGGATGGGTAACCATTGACGACGAAAAGGTATATTTGACAGACGGAGTTTCCAACGGCGATGCGCTTGGATGGGCCACAGAACACGCTCTTGACGGAGCATTGACTAGTGCTCTGGGATTGGGTGGATTAGGCTTAACATCCGGTTTCGACTTAAATTTGGGTTCCGTCAGCGTTAATTTTGTTTTTGATATAGCAGAACGCGAAACCAGATCATCAACAATGCAAGCGCCGGTTATCACAACATTCAACAGACAGCGCGCATATATTTCGATCATACAACGTCAAAGGATCATCGTAGGTTTTAATGTTAACGACAACGGCGACATCGTTCCCGATACAACCCCAATTAGCACAGGCATTGTGCTCGATGTTATGCCAACAGTAACCTACGACAGGAAATACGTAGTGCTCGAAGCAAAGCTCTACGCCACCAACCCATCACCCGGCGATGCAAAATCTTTTCAACTTGTACGTCCCCAGCGCAACACAACAGACGATGGAGAAGAGCCAGCCAGACTCTATGAGGCCTCTCTAGATATACCAGACTTCACAACTCAGAACATCAGAACCACGGTTCTGATCCCTGATAACGGGACAGTGTTGTTGGGCGGGTTGTCGAATTATAGCAACCGAGAAGGAAATTCAGGCATACCAGTTTTAAGCAAACTGCCAGTTTTAGGCTTCTTCTTCAGCAGAAAAGGACACTCAATAAAACAAGATGTCCTGTTGATAATCCTTCACGCAAAGATAACCGTTGCGGCATATGAAGAACAAAAACACTTAGATAAGTAAATACCT
>CAYSUZ010000360.1:0-2366 GCA_964434335.1 uncultured Planctomycetota bacterium
CTTCGGCAATATAGCTCTCGACCATCAGGTCTACTGATTTGAAATAGGATAGATCAGGCTGGGCAAACCTGCTGAACAAAGCGCGAGCCTGCTCGTATTTGCGAAAATACAGAAGAACTTCACCATTGAACAATTCCATCTCGGCACAGGCTTGAGCAGGGATTCTGCGATTGCTGATGAAGCTGCGGGAAACTCCAAAAATATCGTCTATCGAGTAAGAGCGAATTTTATATATGTTCATCAGCAAACGAATCGCCTCACCGTTGACCTTGATCCATTGATTGTGCTCAGTGGTGGGAGCTTTGTCGTTAGGTTCCAAGAAACGAACAATCTGCTCGGCATCAACCTTGGCACTCAATAGAAAAGCTTCGTCTACGCCGCCGCCTTGTTTCCAGTCGTCGATCCGCATATTGGCCAGCCACAAAGCAGCCTCGGCCAGATCGCCCTGAAATAAATATGCCTCCGGTTCGTCGGGATTGAAGGTCATACGCGCCAACTTCCATACATCTCCCATCTCGCTGGCAAACTTCGCCAAATTGTGATTACGTTTGTAGTTGTAGCGAGCCTTCTTCACACTTGCCGAAATGGCAGCTTGCTTGATATACAAATTATCTGGATATTTTTGCGGGAGGTTCGTAATAGCGTTGTAATGATCAAGAGCGTTAACCCAGTTGCCGCTGCGCTGCAATAAATCAGCCGCCCGCAAAGACAATCGCACATAATCAGAAATGTTGTCGGCATTCTTTTCGGCCAAAGCTTCACAAACATCCGCCGCAAATGCCAGATCACCATCCTTGACGCCCGTCAAAATTACATCCGCAAAAGACAGGGGCAGTCCGTTAAGAATATCGCTGCCAGCCTTGACCGCAGGCTCGCCACTGAGAACCGCTATTTCACTTGCCAGATCAAACAGGCTCGCCTCTTTGTCTGTCGTCAGCAACAGCCGCGCACGCCAAAGCAATGCCTCCACCGAGTATTCACGGAGGCGTTTGTTGTGTTGTTCTTTTTCGCAATCCGCAACTATGCCCACAAACATGGCCACGATACCGCCAACACGAAAATTAGATTCGTCTGGGTCTCTGTCCAAAACACCGGTTCGGCGTGCAAGAGACTTGGCGATTCCCATCCGACTTGCTATCAATTCCTCTATCGTGATCCCGCCTTCTTCCAGGGGCTTGCCAATTTCGGAATCGTAAACTTTTTGAAATTTATCGTACAGCACTTCGGCCTTGATAAAACGGCCCTCGTTATATTCCTTATATGCCGCCAAAAGCAGCTTGTCGGGCGGCAGGATTATTTCCGAAACAACAAAATCCTCGCTGGAAAAACTCAATCCGCTGCCATACATCATCACCCCGAACCCCGGCAAACGCTTTTCACCAATAAGATCAACTTCCTTTATTTGGTACGAAGGTAATTTCTCACCGTTGATTTCGGGAATTACAGTATGAGCCTGATTCAAAATTATCGCACAATTAACAACGCCGTCCACAGGACGAAAAGCGAGATTTGGCCAGCCCGATCCCCGCGACTCGCCATCTCTCAAAAACTCGATCCTGTTAAGCACACCGTCATCAAAATAAAACTTGAAAGCATACCCGCGCAGATATTCCGCCTTGGATTCGGCTTCCTGACGGCCATACAAATAAAAGCCAATCTTGGCTGATTCGCCTTTGATCTGGTCATCTCTAATATTAAAATCAACACGAATATCACCCGGCAAACGCATACCCGTCAGATCCTCGATATGCGCAAATGCGGGCAGATACTGCTCGCTGACGGCAGCATTTTGGATAAAATCTTCGATCTGCCACATATTTCTTCTATCAATCTTTACCAGTTTCCCCAATCTCTCCTTATTAGGCTCTACTATTGGATCTTGTTTAAGAGGGGGAGGCACTACATTTTCCTGGTTAATGAGAAGCGGCAATATCGCAATCACCACAACCAAACTAAACGCGATAGTAAGCAGTGATGTTATTATAATTGAACGATGCTTGCGCAGCGATTTGGACAGCCGATAGGCAGTGCTGGCAGGCCGCGCCAAAATAGGCTCGCCCGACTGAAAACGTATTATGTCGTCGCTGAAATCCCGCACCGTTTCATAGCGACGCTCGCTCTCCTTCGCCATCGCCTTCATGCAGATGGTTTCGATATCGGAGTGTATGTAGGGATTGCGCTTGCGGGGCAATATCGGGTCTTCGTTGATAACCTTGAGAATCGTCTTAAGATTCGTTTCAGCGATGTAGGGCGGCACACCGGTCAGCATCTCGTAGAGCACTGCGCCAAGCGAATAAATATCGCTACGCTCGTTGATATTCTTTACGTCGCCCTGAGCCTGTTCAATGGGCATATAATTCGGTGTG
>CAYSUZ010000361.1:0-2365 GCA_964434335.1 uncultured Planctomycetota bacterium
ATTCGGCGGTCTCGAGATTGGCTAGTATTGTCTCGTTTGTATCGACGATGTCTCCAGGTGCGACGCTGACGCTTTTGAGGTACCCGTCGAACGGCGCGGGAACAACCTGCTGCTGCGTCGCCTGAAGCACAAAGGGCGCATCGGCGCAGTAATCGCCTTTTGCAATCGTCAGAAACAAGACTGCCCCAATGACGAGTATTGCCGCGATCTTTATCCAAGTGTGTTTGGGGCCCAAAGCCGCAGCCAATGCCTTGCGAACGCCTCCGGCGGCCCTAGCACCGATCCAGCGGTCATGATCGTGGAGGTTCGCCAGCCGGGCAGTGCACAAATCGCACGTCAGACGCAGCGACTCGGTTTCCTCCAGATTGAACGGGCTGTCCGCGGGCCGCTCCACCGTTAGCACCGCGACAGGCTCTCCGCTTTTGCGCAGGGGCAGGCTGACCACATTCATCGGGCCGTGATGTTTGGCCAATCCTGACGTAGCGCGGCTGATATATGTCGCTTCTTCATCGGACGGATGGACGATTTCAATATCCTGATCCAGACATTCTTCCATCGCCGATTCAATGTCCTGGATAAGTTTCATCTTGCGGCTGAATTTTTCGGTGTGGCTTGTTGCTCGCAGATGCACGTAGCGGCTTTTGAGAAAGCCCAGACTGACGCGCTCGCATTTCCAGCGGGCGGCCACTTCGTTACAGAGCGCCATTGCCGCACCGGTGAAGCGGTCATGCTCGTTAACGGCCGAAAGCGTCTCCATAGCCGTCCGCAGCCGCCGCAAATCGAATTGACGGCGTTGGAGTGCGAGCCGCATTTCATAGAGACTGAGAAGGGTAACGGTAAGTTCGAGACGTTCGCGACACGCGGCTAATGTGGCTTGGTCGCGAGCCTCAACCAGAAACGAGGCCATACCGCGAATGCCGCTACCGGCGCCAAGTGGTATCATTACGAGATGATGCAAGGCTGGCTGACCGTAGAGTTCGTCAGGTCCGTGCAGAGGCTTGACAATTGGTTTGCTTGCGGAGATGATTTGACGCGCGGATTCGACCGACTGTGCCAACCATACCGGCGCTGTGTTTCCTTTTTCAATCTGCGGGTATACAACAAGTACCTCAGCGCGTCCCTCCTGACCATCTCGCAGAATCGCTCCGCTTTCAGCTCCCGCGATGGAACACTGAACAGCGAGAAGATTGGACAGAAACTGCTCCGGCGGGCCGTCGAAGCGGCTCAGCCGTTCTACCAATTCGGCCGTGGTCGGTCTTTCAACCCCATCAGGCTGATGCGGAACTGATCTGTGGTCCATCTTCGCATTGTCCTCTAAGAATCTGTCTATTCGCTTTTTTTGCTGCGCTTGGCAACATCCATCTCCAACTCGCCAAATCGATCCTCGTGACGGCGAATCAACTGGCTGAGGGTGATAGCAAGGCGCTTGGCCGAGTAGTAATTCATTACCATGCGGTTATTTATCTGGAAAACAATCTCGGGCTGGTCTTGCTGCTGATGGGCGGGTGACATGATGTTCAACCCAAAGTCCAGCATAACCTCCTCCGGTGTTCCGTTCGTGCGAAATGCGTTGGCGTAACTCGTCTGCATGTTGCGCTCGTCAACACGCAGTTGTACTTGCTGTCGGCCCGTTTGCTCACGCGCCTGTTCTTCGATGGGCTTCTCGCCTGAAATATCCTTGTTGTCTTTGTCTGGCATTGGTTACTCCTTTTTTAAGTCATCTTTGGGTTGGGTAACTTCTGATTTGTCGCTGTGGGAATCGGAGGTGTCTTTTGCAACAGGGAAGCTTACCTTTACGTGCTCTCCGGCCGGACGTCCTGACAGATTGGGAATCTCAACGCGGATGGTCAACGTGTCGCTGGCAGCATCGGCCACGGCGCACTTGTGAATTATTTTCCCCTCAACGACCTCTCCATCCTTGCCGAAGAATTCAACCCGCGCGGCCCCGCCCAATTTAAGGCCTTTGGCCTGCTCCAACGCCACGGGCACCTCGATCCACATCGTGTCAATGTTAACCACCGTAACTACTTCCTTGAGCGCGTCGGCTGATTCGCCTTGTTCAAAAAATATTTTTTCAACCTTTCCGCCTATGGGACTCTTTATTTGCATTCGCTCGACGTGAATCTTTGCCTCAGCGTACTTCCTTTTATCCTGCCCCTGTTGAAGTTTTGCAAGTTCCAATGAAAGTTCGGCGATTGTAACGTCGAGTTCGGCCAGTTCGACTTCTGTTTTTGTGGCGGCGCCGTGCTCGGCGGAGGGAAGCTCTCCCAGGGCGCAGTAGGTCCGAGGCATGGGCTGGGCGTCCAGGGTCAGCCGACCGTCGCGCAGCTCCACCACGTCGCCAGGCAGACCCACCACCCGCTTG
>CAYSUZ010000362.1:0-2362 GCA_964434335.1 uncultured Planctomycetota bacterium
CGCCAGCGGTCATTGCTACTTTACGCTCAAGGACGAACGCGCCCAGATTGCGGCGGTGATGTGGCGCAGCACGTTTGCGCGCCTGAAGTTCGAACTCGAAGACGGCATGAAAATGCTCGTGCGCGGTTCGGTTACTGTTTACGAGCCACGCGGCAACTACCAGATCATCGTTGATAAGCTCGAACCGCAGGGTGTCGGCCAGCTTGAACTCGCCTTTCGGCAACTGCGCGACAAACTCGAAAAAGAAGGCCTCTTCGATCCCGCGCACAAAAAACCTATCCCGTTTTTGCCGCAACGCATCGGCATCGTTACTTCGGACACCGGCGCCGCGATACGCGATATGCTCAGCGTAATCGGGCGGCGTTTTCCCGGCGTCGAGATTGTTCTCGCACCGGTGCGGGTGCAGGGCAACGAGGCGGCGGGGGAGATTGCTGCGGCGATACATCACCTGAATTTTCTCAGCGCGGGGCATTTGCCGGGTGCGGAAAAACTACCCATCGACGTGATGATAATCGGTCGCGGCGGTGGCAGTCTCGAAGACCTGTGGGCGTTTAACGAAGAAGTTGTTGCTCGTGCGATCTTCGCTTCCGAGATTCCGGTCATCTCCGCCGTTGGCCACGAGATCGATTTTACGATTGCCGATTTCGTCGCCGATTTGCGCGCGCTTACGCCCAGCGAGGCCGGCGAAAAAGTCGTGCCGCGTCGGGATTACCTGGCTCAGGACTTGTTTGCGTTGCGTTCTTCGCTCGACACGGCCCTGCGCAACAACGTAGCTATGTGGCGTGGGCGGCTGGATATGCTGGCGAATTCGTACGCATTCCGCAGGCCCGCCGAACGCATCCGCCGCGAGGAACAGCGTCTCGATGAAATTTCGTCTGGGATGTTTGCTTCCGGCAGGGCGCTTTTGTCCGAAGCGCGCGGCGGGATAGCGGGGATCGCCGGACGACTGGAAAATCTCAGCCCGCTCAAGATTCTCGCCCGTGGATACAGCCTTACGACTCTTGCCGGGAGTCGCGAGCCGTTGATCGATGCTGCAGGACTGCGCGATGGAGACGAGATTGAGACGCGCCTGAATTCGGCAGTAGTGCGCTCGCGGGTAACGGATGTGAACCTAACGAAATTAACCAAAAACGGAGCCGATGATGGCAAAAAAAGAAAAGACCTTTGAAGAATCGCTCGCCGAACTCGAGGAGATCGTCGGAGCGTTGGAGGGCGGGGAGTTGCCGCTGGAGAAATCGATCAAGCGTTACGGAGACGGCGTGAAACTGCTTAAGAAGTGCTACGGTTTTTTGGAAAAGGCCGACAAGAATATCCGAAAACTGGTCAAGAGCGATGAAGGCACTTTTTCCTTCGAAGACTGCGATGATGGGCAAGAATCAGAATAAAGGCAGTCTTGATTTGCTGGCAGAACCAATTACAAAAGAGCCGCGCTTGCAGTATGCAGGTGCGACTCTTTTTTTTGTGCAATTTTTCGCCCGCAAGATACGCGGGAGATTTTTGTTGCGTTAGCCTTCGTTCTTGATTGCGTCGACGGGGCACTCTGATATACAGCACTCGCAGCCGGTGCAGGTGTCCTGATCGATGACGGCCTTGTCGTTGTTCATGCTGATGGCTTCGACTGGGCATACGGGTACACAGGTTTCGCAACCAACACACAGATCAGCGTTAATTTTAATCATGGATGACTCCTTGCAATTTTGTTTTTAATAAAAGGTATATCGTTACTCCGCCTGTGGCGAATATTTGTGAGGCGGAATTTTCACGTCTGGATTTCAATTCGCCGGGATTATATCAACTGCGGTTCGGTCTGTGAAAGATATTTTTCTTTTTCTTGCCCGATACTGTTTATGTCTTTTCTGTCAGATTTGCCATTATCGCACCTATTTTTTCGGCCTGGTCCAGCATCGAAGGCTCAATTGCCCCCACAGCATCGGTGTCAGGCGCGTAGAGCATGTGGCGCAGGTTCATGTCGAGCGTTTTCATGAAGGCTACGATTACTTTTTCGGCTGGGGGGAACATTATCTCGCCGCCGACGTGTCCGCAACTGGCCAGAAACGCCCCGGCTCGCTTTATGCCAGAGGAGCTTTGTGCAATTAGCGAGGGAGAGATGTTTTTGGCAAACCACAGCGCCTGGCAGCGGTCAATCAAGCATTTGAACCTGCCCGGTACCGACATAAAATAAATCGGCGCAGCGACGATGATATGATCCGTTTGGGTCAGCAGTGGATATATTTTCGTCATGCCGTCTTTGAGCACGCACACGCCGGTCTCGCGACAGGCTTCGCAGGCTGTGCAGGGCGAGAACTCGATCTCGCGCACGTTGATGCGCTTGACTTCTGCGCCCGCATTTTGTGCGCCAACA
>CAYSUZ010000363.1:0-2360 GCA_964434335.1 uncultured Planctomycetota bacterium
GTGGCCAGTCGTTTTGTGGCTTCCTCTGCGGCGTTGTTGTAGTTGTCGCCGCGGCCTTCGTAGAAACTTCCGCTAGCCGATACGACCTTGCGCTGTACGGGAATGGTTGCGCCGGTGCGCGCGTCAGTCCATTCTATCTCGACATAAAAGGTGACCGATCCCGATTCTACCGCGTCGGTGTCATTTTCGATGGCTACGCGCTCTTTGATTTCTCTTATCGTCAGTTTGAGTATTGAATCGGGATTTGTGTCGGTGATTCTGAGATCGCTGGCGGACTGTATCTCGCGGATAACGGCCTGCGTTATGGGTAGTTCGTACTGTCGGCGCAGGGTGGGATTGTCGGCGAGATAGACACGCACGGTGTTGATGTCGCGCGGCATCAGGCGCGTGTGCGTGTAGCCCGACTCCTTGTCGGCGGGTGCGTTGGAGTTGCAGCCCGCGACCGCTAGCGTTGCGGTGAGGAGTATTGCGTATATTATGATGTGTCTCATTTGTCTGTCTCCGTGGGTCAGGCTTCTTCGTTAATTCTGGCCTGGGTTTCTTCGAGCATGTGCTCGGCCTTGGTCGCCCATTCTGTATCGGCGTATTCGGCGGGGAGTTTGCGGAACTCGAACCGCGCCGCGCGCCAGTCGGCAAGGTCATAATAGAACATTCCGTTTATAAAAATCTTTTCGGCTTTTAGTTGGTGTATTTTTTCCAGCCGCTTGTTAGCCAGTGCCTCGCGTTCTGTGGCACCCGGCGCGCCGCCGGAGGTTCGGGTCTTTGCAAGATAGATGTTGAAGTATTTTGCCGCGTCGTCGAGAGTGGCCTGGTCAAAAGCCGGGCCTATGTTTTGCAGGTAGTACGACTCGGCCAGCAAAAACTCCGCGAGCGTTGTCCATTTACTGTTCTCGATGTTGTCGAGCAGATATTCGAACTCGTACGCCGCACGGTAGTATTCGCCCTGTTTGAACAACCATGTGCCGACCTTGTACTGTGCGTCGTCGAGAAACGAATAGCGCTGGCGGATGTGGCTGCGGATAACTGCCTGAATAATTTCGATGCCGCGCTCGGGGCTTGTGTGTTTGAACAAACCGGTGCCGAGAAAACTGTGCTTGATCTTGCCGTCGAGATAGGCGTAGCCGATCTGTTCGATTTCGCGGCTGACGATCTGTGCGCGTCGCGGGCAGTCGGGATAGTATTTCAGACCACGTTCGTATTGTCGATAGGCTTTGTAGAATTGGCCTTTGTCGAAGAGTTCGTCGGCGTTGGCCAGAATCGTAGCGCCTTTGCGGATGTCGCGGATGAATATTTCGTCATCGGGTGTCGCGTAACAGCCCGCTGTGGCGATCAGGCCTAACAGAACTATCGTTGCGAGTTTTTTCGTCATGGTTTTTCCCGTTCGTCGCGTAGTACGCCCTCGAGCAAAGTCATGCTGCGGATGGGCTTTTCCCTGTGAAAGACGAAAAGATAATCGAAAGCGCGCAACAAGTCAAGACGCGCTTTTTTGTTGAGGTGCAGCGATTTGTGGCGAGTGCTGCAGAGCGCCTCCATCGCGGGTGCTGTGCCGCCAAGTATACGGCGTGCGGCGGGGTCGGAAGCCGCGCATTCATCACAGAGATATCCGCCGCAAAGTGCGCTCAGAAGTACGGTTGCCGCCTTTTTGCGTTCGGTTCCGCACACGCAGCACTCCGAAAGCAGCGGCGCATGACCCAGTAGTTCCAGCATCGCGGCCTCGAATCGCAGCAACGTCATCTCTGCGTCGTCGGAATCGATTCCGGCGAGTGCCGTGAGAGCTGCGTCGTAGAGTCCCTCGATCGGCTCCCACTCCGGGCATAGATTCAGGACGATCTCGGCGAGATAGCAGGCCGCGTAGTGGCGCAACAAATCGCATCGCAGGCCGGGGAAGTCGCGCATAAGCGTAGACTCGCTGGCTGTGGCCATCGCCGCGCTGCCGCGCCGCGAGAACACAAATTGCTGGACAGTGAATACTTCCGGCGGGGCCTCGAATTTACTTAGCGCACGCTTGACGCCTTTGGCGGTTAGCGCGATCTTGCCGAAGTCGCGCGCGAGCGCCGTCAGGATCAGGCTGCTGTCGCCGTAATCGACTTTTTTGAGGACGATGGCTTGTGTTTTGAAATACTGCATTGCGCGCATTATATCCGCTCGCGCCAATAGCGCAAGCAGGCAAGCAAGCTTGTGATATTCGAGATGTGGCGATGTGGCGATGTGGCACAGCCGCCTCGGCTGTGATTATTTCCCAAAAAAACTGCAAACAAATCCCTGCGGCAAAAAAATTCGCCAGCCTTCATTGACCGTTAATTTTTCGCGGGTATAATCGGAGCAAAACCCCTCAACACTGTTGTGGAGATTCCCCATGG
>CAYSUZ010000364.1:0-2344 GCA_964434335.1 uncultured Planctomycetota bacterium
TGGGCGTGGCCCTCACGGCGTATCTTTGGCTGCCGTGGATGGCACAAGTGGTGTTGGATTATTCCAAAGAACTTATCGAAAACATGCCGTTCTTTTTTAACGGCTGACCAGGAGCGCGGCAACGCAAATGCAAGACGTTCTTACATTGATAACGGATTTCCGGGCCTTTATTTTGATCGCCTTTCGTATCGGAGGGTTGGTTCTCGTGGCTCCTTTTTTCAACAGTACGACGACGCCCGACAAGGTCAAGGTTGGGCTGGTCTGTGCGCTTGCTATTGTGCTATTGCCCACGGTTGATCACAGTACGCTGGTTATACCCGACAACATGGTTGGTTATTTTGCGGCGGTTGTTGCCGAGACTGCGGTCGGAGCGATTATCGGGCTGGTCGCGGCTATAATTTTCGCTGGGATACAACTCGGCGGTTATATCGCCGCCCAGCAGATAGGTCTTGCGATAGCAAATGTTTACGACCCGACGCAGAACGCGGAAACTTCGGTCATTGACCAGCTGTTTTATTTTTTCGGGGTTATCGTGTTTGTTCTGTTGAAGGGGCATTACGTTTTGCTGCGCGCCCTTTCGAGCAGTTTCAATGTTGTGCCGCTCGCGGCGTTTTCGCCTGGTCACGCCGTTGCTTCGCAGGTCGGCGTAGACGCGATGAGCGACATGTTTATTTCGGCGGTCAAGATAGCCGCGCCCGCGGTTATCGCGTTGATGATGGCCACTATGGTCATGGCGATAATTGCCAGAACCGTGCCGGAGATGAATATTTTTAATATCGGCTTTGCCATGCGCCTCGGAGTGGGGCTGGGCATATTGACCCTTGCAGTACCGGCGCTGGCCGTAGTCGTCCAGCAATTGATCGATGCCATGTCGGGCAGATTGGGTTCGCTTTTCGTAGCTGGTTGATTTTGTAGTGAGTAATCTATGCCAGAAGAGCAACAAGGAGAACGCACAGAGCCAGCGTCGCCGCGCAAGCGACGCGAGGCGCGTGAAAAAGGCCAGGTAGCCAAAAGCCAGGATCTTAATACGGCTGTAATCCTGCTGGCGGCCTTGTTGTTGCTGAACTTTTGTCGTGAGAGTCTTCTTGAGGGTTTGGGATCGCTTTGTCGCACTCTTTTGTCGAACCTGCACAACATGCCGCTCGATATCGACACCATTCAGGCTTATACTGGCGTAGGCGCGCTTCATTTGCTGAAAATGCTGGTGCCGCTTTTCATCGGCATGATAGTGGTGGGGCTGGGTATTTCGCTTTTGCAGGTCGGCACCGCGCTTAGCCCTAAGGCGCTGGTTCCGAATTTTTCACGCTTCGATCCAATAAAGGGCATGAAAAAACTGATCTCGCTACGCGGCAGCGTAAAACTGGTGATGTCTCTGGTCAAAATAACCATCGTTGGAGCGATACTTTATTGGACGCTGGCGGACAAGATAAACGAAATTATTCCGACGATGCAGTTAAGCGTCGGAGCAATACTGACGTTTTTGATCGATGTGTGTTTCACCGTTGGCGTGCGTATAGCCGTAGCGCTGCTGATTATTGCGATACTCGATTATTCCTACCAGCGCTGGCAGCACGAGAAAGACCTCAAGATGAGCAAGCAGGAGGTCAAGGAGGAACTCAAGCGCTACGAAGGAGACCCCAGAATAAAGCAGCGTCGCATGCGAACGCAGCGCGCGATTTTGCAGCAACGCATGATGCACAAGGTTCCCGAGGCCGAGGTCATTATCACCAACCCGACGCATTTGGCGATTGCCCTCGAATACAAGCGCGATACGATGCCCGCGCCGCGTGTAGTGGCAAAGGGCGCAGGATACGTGGCCCAAAAGATACGCGAACTAGGCATTGTTCACGGGATTCCCATTGTGGAGAAAAAACCGCTGGCGCAGGCCCTGTTCAAGACTGTCGAAGTGGGTATGACTATTCCGCCTGATCTGTATCAGGCCGTTGCCGAAATTCTGGCGTACGTTTACGAACTCGAAAAGCAGGCGTCTCAGACTAATTAATCGAAAACACTATTATGGCTGATCTGGCAAACACAAAAGCAATGGGCTTGTTCAAGAAGAACTTGGACATGTTGCTTGTGATTGCCGTGATTGGCGTATTGTTGACGATTTTGATGCCGCTGCCGACGTTTTTGCTGGATTTATTACTGATAATCAACATCTCTCTTGCCATCATAATTCTCTTTACATCAATCTACATGTCCAAACCGCTGGATTTCTCGGTTTTTCCGACGATGCTGCTCATGACGACCTTCTATCGTCTTGCTTTGAACATCGCGTCGACACGGCGGATTCTGGGGGAAGTCGAGCCTGAAGAGCCGCCGATGTATGCCGGACAGGTTT
>CAYSUZ010000365.1:0-2342 GCA_964434335.1 uncultured Planctomycetota bacterium
CTGGCCAGCTGGTCGCGGGTGCGCAACGCATCAAGAAGCTCGTAATGCGATTCGCCGAATTCCATCGTTTCGAGGCTCTCGGCGCTGCGTCTGCGGTTAAGCGCACAGGGACCGCCGCGCAAATTCCACCGCAGTATCGGTGCCACCGAATCGCTTATATAGTCATCTTCGACTGCGAACTCCTGGCAACGGCGACTTCTGATGTATCGCACAACAGCCATCGCCAACAATGCCGCGCTCATAAGGCCCAGCCAAAAAACAGACATGAATATCACTAACTCCGCGCCCATAAACCACCCATTCATATTCAGACAAACTCGCGCCCAGTCAGATCATTGACAATTTATACGTCTATTATACCACATAATCGCCTGGAAGCAAGTTGGATCGAATTGCTCGCGGGCCACTGCGTATAATTACGGGCTGCAAAGCGTTTCGTTTGACTTTGTATGGACGCTGCAATAGAATTGGCGAAAAATAGAACGGAAGCCTATGAAAATTACGCGAAAAACAAAGGCGCTGGTCATATTCGTGCTGGTACTGGTCACCGCGACTGTGTCGGCTGCCGCCGAAAACCTTGTTGCGCCACAAAACAACAACACGCCAACTGAGAAGAAACTCGAGGCACCGCCCGAAACCGTTGGCGAATTCGACGCTGCGCTCGAAGCAAAACTTAAGTACCTAAAGACAAAGCGCCAAGATAACATACGCGCAATCATCAATAAGCGCGATGCCTTCGCAGATAAACTCGAACAAGCGGGCTTTGCTGAGTGGGCCGCAAAAAACCGCGAGTTCACAAAACAGTACCGCGAACAAACGTCCCCTACACCAAGCGCAACTCCCAACAACGAAATCCCCACAAATCCTCCTATCATCCCACCGGTACTCTCGGAGATGCCGGAACAGGCTTCGCAGACACCGCAATCCATCGCGCTCGAATCACTCATCGTCTGGGGCGCAATCGGGGTGTTGTGGATGGTCGCGCTCGCGGGACTGCGGGGGTTGCGGAACAAAACGAAACTACGGCGACTTGCATGGCTATTGATCGCGCCAACCGCACCGGTATTAATGCTGATCGCCGCGACGCTCCGCCCCTCGCTCAATGGACGGGAACTCTTGCCAGCGTTTTTCGCGCCGGGCAATTTCCTCGCGCTGCTGTTTTGCGCTTTGGCGTATATAACGATACGGCTGTTCAGAAAAAAAGCCTGGAAACGCGGCGGCGCGCTGGTTTGCGGCGTGCTGCTGGTCTGCGGCCTGCTGGCGCTGGGGGCAACCGTCGGCATGAGCGCGATACCCGAAGAAATAAGCGGTGTAAAAATCACCGGCACCAAGACCATCGACTCCTCAGGCACGGTTACGATTGAAAGCATCGCCTCCGACAAGAGCTACAACGTGGCATGGTCGCTGAAAAATCTGCGCGTCCGAACAAATGTTCCCGCGCTCATGTGGGGCAATCTCGAAGGCGTTGATATTCGCATAGGCGAGGTCGATGTCTTCATCGACCGCTCGCTGCCCTCGCCCCCGAAAAAAGAGGGCGAGAGCGAGCCGCTAACAATTGCGCGAGTGATAAAACACCTCCGCAGCCTCGGCGCGGTCAATATCGAAAAAATTACCGTGCGGATGGCGCGGCAGGACAAAGAGCCGCTGATGATTTTTGAAGGCGGCACGAGCGTTACACGCTATTCGGCAGACGAAATCGGCGGCGAAATCACCGGCAGGATTCTGTCGATGAGCAACCTCGCCGTCAAATGGCGCGGCGACATGGCGCAACGCAGCATCATCACGCAATATGACTTCGGCGGGCTGGAAATCGACACCGATATTCTCGCGGGAATGATGCCGGGTGAACTTGGGTCCGATCTCGCGGCAAGCGGCTGGAAAATTGGCTGCGGACTGAGTGTTTCCGGCGAAGTAAAACTCGCCGAGGGCGCAAAACCGGAATGGTTCGCCAACGTACAGCTAAACGCAAGCATGTTG
Organism: uncultured Planctomycetota bacterium; assembly: GCA_964434335.1. Taxonomy (GTDB): domain Bacteria; phylum Planctomycetota; class B129-G9; order B129-G9; family B129-G9; genus JAUWEX01. The sequence goes on from CAYSUZ010000365.1 coordinate 1,978, forward strand.
CAGTGGCCCGGCCTGCCTTTGCCGCTCATTGGGATTGCTGGCGAAGTATTCGTCGACCAAAACGGCGCTTCGATACACAACATGCGCGGACGCGTAGCCGCCAACCAACAAGGCACTCAGCTGCCAGACGGCGTGGGCGATTTCGTCATGGCGGGCGAAATCAGCACAAGCGGCAATGGCTTGATCGAGATATCCTCGTCGGGTTTTCCCATCAGCGATAGCTGGCTGGCAATGATTGTCGGCGAACAGGATTTGCTCAACAGGCTGGGTCTGACAGGCCACGCGGACTTCCGCAGCATCCTGCGAATTTCCATTGAGAACGGCGTTCCAAAAATAGAAAACATCAGCACAAACGTTATGCCTTC
>CAYSUZ010000366.1:0-2340 GCA_964434335.1 uncultured Planctomycetota bacterium
CGGTTTTGTGTTGGATTTGCGCGACAATCCCGGTGGTTTGCTCTCGCAGGCAACCGAGATTGTGGACATGTTTATCGAAGAAGGTCTAATCGTCTCTACTCAGGGCCGCATGTCTTCGTCGCGCAGCGAATTTAACGCAACAAAAGATGGAACGCTGCTCGGCGACACATCCGTGCCGGTAGTCATCCTGGTCAACGGCGGCAGTGCCAGTGCCTCGGAAATCGTAGCGGGCGCGATGCAGGACTACCAGCGCGCGCTGATTATTGGCGAGAAAACTTACGGCAAGTGCTCCGTTCAGCAGACTTGGCCCGTCGGCGATGGCATGGTGAAATTTACTGTGGCACATTACTATACGCCCAAAGGTCGATTGCTCAAAAACAAACTTGCTCCCGACAAGGAAGTCGTGATCGAAAAAGGCGATTGGCTCAAGCTGTATGAAAACCGTAATAAATACGAAAGTGATAACGGCAACAAACCGTATCACGGTGCCGATGATACGCAACTGGCCGCCGCGATCGAATACATCACGAAGCAACTTGGTAAATAGTGAGGCGATTACGATGAAATCATTTAGTGTAACCACCGAGCGCCGCGCACAGTTCGTCGACATAACCGCGCAGGTGTGTCGTGCTGTGGCCGACTCCGGTGTGAGCAGCGGCGTGTGCTACGTCTACGTGCCTCACACGACTGCGGGCTTGACGATAAACGAAAACGCCGATCCCGACGTTGTTACAGATATCCTGGGCCATCTTGAAAAACTCGTGCCGTGCTCTGCAAATTTCCGACATGCCGAGGGCAACTCCGACGCGCATATCAAGGCATCGATGATGGGATTCGAGACGAACATGATTATCGAAGACGGCGCACTTTTGTTGGGACGCTGGCAGGGTGTTTATTTTTGCGAGTTCGACGGGCCGCGCAACAGGACGGTTCATGTTCAGGTGATGGGGGCAAAATGACGATACCTGAAACGATAATAATCGGTACGGGCAATGCTCACAAGATTATTGAGATACATGATGCGCTCCGCGATTTGCCGGTAAAAATTCTTGGTCTAAACGAATTTGCTGGCGTGCCCGAAGTTATTGAGGATTGTGAGACTTTTGCGGGCAATGCGGCGAAGAAAGCCAGCGAGGTCGCGCAGACGCTGGGATGCTGGGGGATGGCCGACGATTCGGGCCTGATGGTGGACGCGCTCGGCGGCGCGCCGGGTATTTATTCGGCCCGTTACGCGGGTGAGCACGGCGACTACAAAGCCAACAACGAAAAACTCTTGCGCGAGATGGCTGGCGTTGAGGAGGACAAGCGTGGCGCACGGTTTGTGTGCGTGATCGCCCTGGCGGATGCCGTTGGGAAAGTGGCCTTTACGGTCGAAGGTGTTTTCGAAGGGGAAATTGCACAAAAAGAAATTGGCGAAAACGGATTCGGTTACGACCCGGTATTTTATTTGTCGGAGCAGAGACGCACTGTGGCCGAAATGACGCTGGAAGAGAAAAACCGTGTTTCGCATCGTGCGCTTGCTCTCAGGGCCTTCCGCAGGAAGCTGCTGGAGATGTGAGACCTGCGGCGAGCAGGAGAAAAAAGGTGAAGGTCAAGACAACGAGAATCACAATGAAACATGACGGCAACATATCTTCGGCTTACGAGGCGCTTAAGGACTGTGTCCTTTGCCCGCGCAACTGCCACGTGGATCGCACCAGCGGCGGCGTGGGGTTCTGTGGCATGGATGGCACGCTCGTAGTCTCCAGCGTCGGCCCGCACTTTGGCGAAGAGCCTCCGATCAGCGGTCATTATGGCTCGGGAGCGGTGTTCCTGACTGGTTGTGGCCTGCTGTGCGATTTTTGCCAGAACCACGATATCAGCCATGGTCGTTCCGGGGAAGCCATGCTCGAAGGCGACTTGGTGCGTGCGATTATGCGTATGCAGCAGGTAGGTTGCCATAACATAAATTTTGTTACGCCGACGCACTTTGCCCCGCACCTCATTCAGGTAATCAGTCTGGCGCGCACGCGCGGGCTGCGGATACCGGTGATCTACAATTGCAGTGGCTACGAGTCGGTCGAGACACTCAAAAGATTTGAAGGCTTTGTCGATATCTATATGCCCGATATAAAATTTCTGGATCCCGAACTCGCCGAGCGTTACAGTCGCGCCCGCGATTATCCCCGGATCGTGCGGGCTGCCGTCAAGGAAATGCATCGCCAGGTTGGCGATCTGGAAATTGGCGAGACGGGGCTGGCAAGCCGTGGCCTGCTGATCCGTCATCTCGTTATGCCCGGTGCATTGGTTGATAGCAAAGCTGTGATTGACTTTGTGGCCGACGAAGTTTCGCCTGCCTCT
>CAYSUZ010000367.1:0-2335 GCA_964434335.1 uncultured Planctomycetota bacterium
CCCCAGCAAAATCCGGCGTTTGACTTCAGCGCCAAAGCCCTCGTTGCGCGAACGCGCGTATAGGTCGAACATGTCCTGCGGCTCGGCGGTGCGGTATCCGTAGTGAATCCCGTCGTATCGCGCAAGATTCGACGAGGCCTCCGCATCGGCTACGATGTAGTAAGTCGGATTTGAATATCGCGTATGCGGCAGCGATATCTCGACCGTCTTCGCGCCGAGCGCGGTCAGGGTTTCTATCGCCTTCTTGACCGCCGCATCGATATCGGCATCCATATTAATATCAAAATACTCTTTCGGAATGCCCAGCCGAACTCCGGTAAGGTCGCCGTTGAATTTTGCAATGATATCGTCCACGGGCACATTGGCCGAAGTCGAATCCAGCGAATCATGCCCGGCAATGACCTGCGTCATAAGCGCGCAATCGCGCACGTTCGCGGCAAAGGGGCCGATCTGGTCGAGACTCGAACCAAACGCCACCAGACCGTAACGCGAAACGCGGCCATAAGTAGTTTTGAGTCCGACAACGCCACAAAACGCGGCGGGCTGGCGGATAGAGCCGCCGGTATCGCTGCCCAGCGAGAGCGGAACCATTCGCGCGGCCACCGCCGCAGCACTGCCGCCGCTGGAGCCACCGGGGATGTAGTCGGTGTTCCATGGATTGTGCGTGGGGAAAAATGCCGAGGTCTCGCACGACGAACCCATAGCAAATTCGTCCATGTTGAGCTTGCCCACGATAATGCCATCGGCATCGAGTATGCGACGGACGACGTGCGCATCATAGGGCGCGACAAAGTTCTCCAGAATTTTCGAGGCGCACGTGGTTTTCGTATCGCGCACGCAGATGTTGTCCTTAATCGCAACGGGCACTCCGGCAAGCAGGCCGGGCGTCGCGCCGGAGGCGATTTTTTCGTCAATCCGTTTTGCGCGGGCAACGGCTTCTTCACGCGTAAGCGAGATGAAGGCGCGCACTTCCTTGTCGGCGGCGTCGATGCGCCGGAAGCAGTCCTCGACAACGGCCTGTGCGGAAAAAGCACCGGATGCAACGCCGTCACGAATCTCGAATGCAGTTGTAGGTATCGACGGCATTACGTAGCCTCCTCAATCACGCGCGGCACTTCGAAAAAATTCTTCTCGCACGCAGGCGCGTTGCGCAGGACGTCCTCGACGTCAAGCGGGTTTGCCGCGCCAGGCGTCTGGAAAACGTCTTTCTGTTCAAGCGAGTGCGCAGTGGGGGGGACGTCGGTCATATCGATTTCGTTGAGCGTCTCAACGTAGGCGATGATGTCGCCGAGGTCCGCGCTGAGCTTTTCGCGCTCGGCATCGGTCAATTCCAGCCGCGCGAGTTTGGCGATATGATTCATCTGTTCGTCGGTAATCTTCACTTTTTCCTCCGTAATCTGTCAGCGCGATTATAGCCGCAAATCCTCTCAAGGCAACAGGCTCATGTGAAAAAGCCCGACACCGCAATTCTCGGACAATACAATAAGCGATATCTTTTTGACGCGGTGCATGTGCTCGCTTATAATAACCAGATGGATATCGAAGAAATAAAACCCGCACTCGAAGACCTGCGCCAGCGCGTTGATCGCCTAAAGGCGTCGATGGACATCGAGACACAGACCGCGCAGCAAACGGAAATCGAAGAAAAAATGTCGGCGGGGGACTTCTGGAACAATCAGGAGCGCGCCCAGAAAGTCGTCGGCGAACTAAAAAAAATAAAGTCGGTACTGACTCCCTACGCAGACATGGCGCAAAAACTCGAGGACTGCGAGGTGCTGCTCGAAATGGCCCGCGAGGAAAAAGACGCCGAAGCCATGACAGCACTGGCGGGGGACACCGAGATACTTGCGACAGCCGTCGGCGCGTTCGAATTCAAGGCCATGCTCAGCGGCCCGCACGACGCCAACGACGCATTCGTAACAATCCACGCCGGGGCAGGGGGCACCGAATCGTGCGACTGGGCCGAGATGCTTATGCGCATGTACACGCGCTGGATGGAACGCAACGGCTACCATGCGCGCATCGTCGACTCGCTCGAAGGCGATGGCGCGGGATACCGCAATGTCATGATCGAAGTTAACGGCCCCTGGGCCTACGGCTATCTGAAATCGGAAACCGGCGTCCATCGGCTCGTGCGCATATCGCCGTTCGACTCGGCGGCGCGGCGGCACACGTCATTCGCCTCGGTTGAAGTTGTGCCGAAATTCGACGACGACATCGAGATCGAGGTCAAGGACTCCGAAATCCGCGTCGATCGTTTTCGCGCCAGCGGCGCAGGCGGCCAGCACGTGAACGTAACCGACTCTGCCGTGCGGATAACGCACCTGGCCTCGGG
>CAYSUZ010000368.1:0-2315 GCA_964434335.1 uncultured Planctomycetota bacterium
GATCAGGCCCGGGACGCCGCGCGACGCACCGTTTTGCGCAAGTTTCTGTGCGGCAAAGAAGCGCATCCACGCGTCCTTGTCAACGAGTGCGGCGGTTATTGCGGGCAAGACCGCTGGCACAAGATCGAGATACGTCAGGCGCAACAGGGCTTCGGTGCGCAAAGTCGCGTCCTTTTCGTTTAGCGCGTCGATCATCACCGATATACGCAGACAGGGCGCAATTGCGGAAACCTGCTTTTCGTCAAAGAGAAGCATGAAAATGCACGAGCGGCGCACATTGTCATTTTTGTTGTAAGCGCCTTTGACCAGCGATGGAATCGCGGCGGCACCATGCTTGAGGATTTTGCGGCAGGTGGTGCTGAGCAGTTTGCTCTCTATGTTGGCATTGTAGTTGGCAGGATCTTTTTCGAGCGCGACGACGAGAGCCTCAATTTTGGGATCGCGCGGCGGCAGGCGCAAATCGGTGGCGCAATCTGCGCCGAGGCCGTACTCAATCGCAAGGGTCACGGCGAAGAGCAGGCGCGGGTCGGCAGAGATTATTTCGTCAAGAATCCCGCGCAATTCTATTTTTTTCTTTTCGGCAGTTTTGGCATCAAGCCAGGACTTTTCGCTGACAACGCAGTATTTTCCGTCTGAAATTTTTACGGGGAAAGCCGCGATGCCTTTGCGCAGCAAGGCCGAGCGCAGCCGCGCAGTAGCCGGTGGCGAAGAAAAGTCGAGCGAGTCAATCCGCAGCCAGTAGCGCGATTTCGCGGGATCGGCCAGAGTCACTACCAACGCGCCCTTTGCGTCACCCTGCACCGAGTGGACAACCTTACCGCGAGTCTGGATGTGAATCTCGGTGTTGTTGGCGATGCGTTTTATCTCGACCCCGCTAACCAGCGGCGAGATGATATCGGGCTGCAGCACGGCGATTTCGGTATTTTTCAAGGTGACGATAAGCCGCGAGGAAAATTCAAGATGTAGCACTTCGTACGTTGGCACGGCAATGGTGCTGTCTTTTTTCGGAGCGAAGGCAAGGGAAAGTTTTTCGGACAGGCCACGCCATGAATGCTCGACGGAGACAAGTTTACAGACGCCGCCTTGAGGCAAAGGGACTGACTCTGCGCCTTCGTCAAACTTCGTCGGCGTTAGACAAATTAGTAAAACTATCACCGATATGAGTATCGTTTTGCACATATTTCTATCTGCATCCGCTAATTTTTAAGGAACAGGGGTCCGAGCAAGCTCGAAGCCCCTGCCCAAAAAGGAGATAAATGGAGATGGTGTTTCCGTGATCGTCCCCGGCGCACCCGCATTTTTCACGTTCATGCGAATATCCCTGTCGCCGCCGGAGACGTCTTCGTTCCATTAGTTAATTTTCAAAGTAGCCAGGCTAATCAGCGCGAAAACCGCCGAGAGCAGCCACAGCCGCACGGTTACCTGTGTTTCGGTCCACCCCTTAAAAATAAAGTGGTGATGGATCGGCGCGCACAGGAAAACGCGTTTCTTGGTGCGCTTGTAATATGCAACCTGTATCACGACCGAGAGGGCTTCGAGAACAAAAACCCCGCCGACGATAAAGAGCACCAGCTCGTGTTTGAGCACTACCGCCACATAACCGATCGCGCCGCCCAGTGGCAACGCACCGGTGTCGCCCATAAAGACGCGAGCAGGGTGACAGTTGAACCACAGAAATCCTGATACGGCTCCGGCAATCGACGCGCAGAAGATTGTCAATTCGCCGCTGCCCGGTACATGCATCACGCTGAGGTAGGCCGAATAGTCAACCCGCCCGACTAAATAGGCAAAGCCGGTAAAGGCCAGCGCAACCGTCAACATGCAACCCGCCGCCAGACCGTCGAGTCCGTCGGTGAGGTTGACTGCGTTGGAGGTCGCGGTAATCACGCATGCGACCATAAACACGTACATGACGCCGAGATATATAATTGTATTTGAAAAGAACGGAATTACCAACCCGCCCACACCTTCGCAGCCGCTCAGAGCGGAGTAACGCATCAGGAACATTCCCAGAATGATCCCAAGTATTGCCTGCGGTAGAATTTTCGCAGCGACAGTCATGCCGCGCCTGTTGCGTTCGGTAAGTTTTATCCAGTCGTCGATAAAGCCCACCAGCCCCAGCACCAGCGTACTGAGGATCGCCATGCGCAGATAGTATTCGTCGAGCCTGCCCCAGAGCGTGCTCGCCGTAATGATTGCGCCGACGATGAGTATTCCGCCCATCGTAGGGACGTTGGCTTTGGCGGTGTTGTGTTGGCGAAGAACCTCAGGATTTTTTTCCACCTTTTCCTGAATCCCGCGGCCACGCAAAAAGC
>CAYSUZ010000369.1:0-2303 GCA_964434335.1 uncultured Planctomycetota bacterium
AATCGCGGCGTCAATAATGCGCAGTGCATTTGTCGGATCGGTATTTAGATCGTTGGCGCTGCCTGCAGTAAGCGTCGAAAGCAAGCCACCGACCGCGGTCGCAGCGTCACCGGAACCAAGGTTATAAGCGGTCATGCCCAAAGTTGTGCATGAAGTGTTAGGCAGACCCAAGGTTATTCTATCTGTCGCTGTCGCCTCGGAATTCAACTGGAAGGTCAGACCTGAAGTGCTAACAGTAAATGCCTTGTTGCCGACAGAATTGGCGGTCAGAGTAAATTTGGCCTTGAGGAACGAACTGTTGACGGTTATTTCGTTTCCACTCGCATCCACATGAGCGCCGCCAACACTGACAACGGCATCGGTGCCGGTATCAGAGAAACTGCCGCCCGAAGCCAAGGTTGCTTGCGCACCAGCACCGGAAGCAGCTTCCACACACGAGCCGGAAACCACCGAAAGGGTTACCGTCTCGGCACTGCCGAAGCCTTCGCTGATAAGCCCGACTTCATTGAGCCCAGCCGATGCGCCTGTAAGCAAAACAGCAGAGACACCGGTCGAAGCCCGCACTGCATTGACGGAAGCAACGACAGCAGATGTAGTAGTTCCGGAAGTAATGAGTAATTCTTCAGTACCGATGCTACCGGTAATGCGAACAATCTGGTCGCCGGAAGCAACGCCGCTATTGGCCAGACGCAGATCGACGCGCCCACGAGAGGCAGCGGTGCCAACTGCGGCGGTAAACACGCGCGATGTCTGGTCGCCGAGATTCACTGCCTGAACATTGAGGTTGGTAATTGCCGCATTCACCGAAGATGTCGTGAGGGCTGACGCTCCGTTGAGCAGTTGCGTGTTGCCAAACCGGGTAGTCGAAGCGATACGGTCAATCGAAGCGAGCGCCGCATCTACGGCGTCCTGTTCGGCAGCTACCTGTTCGGCGGAGGTTCCGCCGGTGTTGAGCGCGAATATGACCGACTGGCGGATTTCAACCAGCAAGTCGCTCGTCTCGGCTAGTGCGGCATCAGCAGTGCCTACGACATTCGAAGCAAACTCGGAATTTTCGAGAGCCTGTTCGAGACCACCAATCTGCGCGCGCAGTTGCTCGCTGATGACCAAACCCGAGGGGTCGTCGGAAGCGCGGTTGATGCGCAGGCCGGTACTCAACCTCTCGATCGATTTGCTCTGTGCCTTGTCCGTTCTGGTCAAGTTGCGCAAAGCAGTAATGGAGTTAGCATTTGTGTTTATTCTGAGTCCCATCCGTGGTTCTCCATAAAAGCGTCCATGCTATCGGTAAAAGCACCGTTCGGACGCGACTACGAGGCCGCTGTCGAGAACGGGCAAACATTGAGCCGCTTGGAAGTGGAGAGGCTCGCCCACACTAATTAGTTCAACTTTTTACTACCTAAAGGGATTCGTTCTTAATCCCCATTCTGAAATCGGCTTTTGATCTCAATATATTTATCTTTTATGCGCTCGAAGCACATTTTTTTATCCTTGGATGCTCAATACGCAGGATTGCCGGGGCTGCAAAACAGTGTTAATTTCCGGGCCGTCGTTTTTCTGGCGCTGCTCAATTGCCATTGCCCATGTCTGGCGCAGATGGGCGTATATTTCGAGTGCCTCGTCAATCAGCGATTCGCTCCTTCGCATTGATCCCTCGGCGAGGCGCAGGAATACAAATTTGTAGAGGCTGGTCAATTTGTCGTAGGTGTCTTCGCCAACAGAGCGGTCGAGCGAGCAAAGGATTTCCATGATTATTTTCTGCGAACGCCTAAGACTCTTGATGGCGCTGGAGGCATTGCCCGTACGCAGGTGTTCTTTGCCTAGTCGCGCAAAGCGAATTCCGCCGTCGAACAACATCAGCAGCAATTGCTCCTGGCTGGCAGTGTTTACTTGCGTTTCGATGTATTTTTTTGTTTTGGCTGCGGTCATTTTTTTTCTTTCGCTCTAATTTTAGTTACAACCCGTACATCCTCCGGTCGTATTTACCGATTTTGCTATTGACCTTTTCGGCACTCAAGCCGTTTTTATTGAGAACTACCAAAAGCGCTGTTGAGATAGGAAATAACATTCTCTGATTCGCCAAGCGCCTGCTCCATAGCAGCAAACTGCGCTACGAGCCGAGCCTGTGCGGATTCGATGCTATCGTTCATGCGCTCTATTTCGCCCTCGTAACTTGCGACTTTGTCATCTATGCCATCTGCGGCGATGGTTAGAATTCCGTCATCTTCGTCGGTAAGGCTGAAGAGTTGATCGGTAAAAAGGCTCGCCCAGCCCGGATCGCCCTGCGGATCGAGAGACGAACCGAC
>CAYSUZ010000370.1:0-2303 GCA_964434335.1 uncultured Planctomycetota bacterium
GATATGCGGCAACGTCGCGAACGGGTTTCGCTTGCAAAAATACTTGAGACGGTCTGCGACGCCTTCGGAGTATCGGCAGCGGATCTGAAATCGGACCGCAGGACGCGCTCAATCGCGTTCCCCCGACAAGTGGCGATGTATCTGGCGCGAAAACTAACGCCTGCCTCGCTCAAAGAAGTCGGTAAGTATTTCGGCAACAAGAGCCACGCCACGGCGTTGCATTCAGAAACAAAAATACGCGAAATAGTAGAAAACAACCTGCCCACCGCCGATCTGATTATTCGAACAGAAGCACGGGTAATGCGGCAAGGCAGATAGTAACGAAAACGAGAAAGAGGGGTTACACATGCAGAGGAATCTCCGCCGGGACAACAATCCCGGCGGAGATTTTCTTTTCAGGCGTAAATTTTTCGTCTTGACTTCTTCATCACTCAACGTATACTACATCTAGTGCATTCACCAACCTACTAGTCGAGCATATTGTTGAATAGATTGTTTCAACCACATAATGTGTCGATAGTTGTGGTTAGAATACTATATGAAGTGTCATATGGACGACGAGAGAGGGATCGTCATCTTGAGCCAGTGCTTAATCCGGGGCAGGAAAATGATATCGAGCATTGGCAAATAGCAAAACCACCACCTAGCATTCACAACATGCGCCAGGGGCGATGATTCTTTTTTGGAATCACCGCCCCATTTTTTTGCGAATTTATTTTGCCTGGCCGATTAGTTGTTGGAGGTTTTTTCCGTGTCCTTGTTCGCCTGTTTGCGAATCGCGTCCAAAAGCCAGTAATTGAATCGCTGGATCATAGCCTTCTGCCGCAATGTATCTGGATCATCATTAACCCACTCGTCATATTTGGTACGACTCGCCGACCAGATTGCTTTGGGCCTCTGACGCGGAACCCTTAGCTTGAACCACACGCCCTCTTTGCCGCCCTCCTCGACCCGATAGAGACGCACCTGGGCCTTAACGCGGTACTGCGAAGATTGCCGCCACAAGGTTTCAATCTCGCCATCTTCTTTGTCGGCGGTTTCTAGCTCCCAGTAAGTCATGTTTGAAGTGATAATCTCCCAAGCCTTGTCATATTCTATAGGCACGTAATTTGGGGACTCAATCCATTCGTCCGAAAAAGGATTGAGCGAATCGAATGTGCTGCAACCTGCAATAAAAACCAGCAGGCCGAACAACGGCAATAAAATTATTTTCACGATGTTGCCTCCGTCAAAGGTGTGCTCCCTTACGCCAACATTATACAGCGCCCCGCTCCTGCGCGAAACAAAAAACCGGGCCAGCCGAACCCGGAACCTGCTCATAGCGTCAAATTGAACGCATCGCAATCTTCACACGCAAACCGCTTATATGGAAATCGCTCGCCAGATATAACGCGGGCTTGCCCAAACAGCACTAACTGGTATAATCAAGGCGATATCCTTCAACGACAATGATGAAAGCCGAATGTCTGATACCACGTACCTGCTGAAAAACGGAAGCCTTTTGCACGGCGAGGAGTTCGTACCGGGCGATTTGCTAATCCGCAACCACACTATTCAGGCTCTCGCCGACGAGATCGCGCCTATAAGCGGTGCGCTCGTGGTGGACTGCCAGGGGATGAAAATCTGCCCGGGCTTTATCGACACCCACTGCCACGGCGCTCTCGGCAAGGACACAACCGAAGGCGCAGACTCTGTCCTCGAGATCGCCAGATACAAGGCCACCCAGGGCACAACTGCTTTTGTGCCGACGGTACTAACCGGCCCAATAGAGGTAATGCGCTGGGCGGCACTCGAAATTAAACACGCAATGGGGCGCGAAAATGCCGGCGGAGCCAAAATACTCGGCTCCCACCTCGAAGGCCCTTTCATAAATCCGAGCTTTCGCGGCGCTCAGCCTGCAAACATCGCCCAACTGCCTAATCTCTACGAGACCCAGCAGTTTCTGAGCGATCTAGATGATACTCTCAAAATAGTTACGCTGGCACCAGAGATGAAAAACGCCGAACAGGTAGTCCATCTACTGTGCAAGCATGGCGTGCTGGTAGCTGCGGGGCACTCCGATTGCACCTTCCAGCAGATGACCCGCGCTATCGGCTGGGGCGTGCGGCATACAACACATACGTTCAATGCGATGCGCGGCATCCATCACCGCGAGCCGGGCATGATAGCCGCAGCCATTGACAGCAACGATGTATGGTGCGGCTTCATCGCAGACCTGATACACGTGCACGAGTGGGTGCTGAAGTTTTTTATAAAGGCCATAGGACATAATCGCTGCATCCTGATAACCGATGCAATATGCG
>CAYSUZ010000371.1:0-2303 GCA_964434335.1 uncultured Planctomycetota bacterium
CGATTTTGATAGGCAAACTCGTTAGTTGCGAAGAGACGGAAGACGAGACGCGCGTTACGCTCAATTTGCGGCTGATCAAGATGGACGGCGACCAGGCCTGGGCTTACAGCGCCGAAGGCCGCTACCGCGATAGGGAAGCGGCGGTGAACCGCTACCTGATTATCGGCGCAGCGATTTTGGGCGGATGCATCGTCCTGTTCCTGATTACCTCCGCCGTCGGGAGATTCCGCAAAAAACGCGAAGGAGAACGCAGGGAAGTTAAGGCCGAACGCAAAGCGACGCAACAAAAGGCCGAAACCGTCAGCGATGCGCTGCGGCAGGACGAGACCCTGCGCAACCGCATAGTGCGCGATCTGGCGGGCGCGCGGCAGGCGCTCAAGAAGGCGCAGAACGACTCGCAGGCCGCCGGCAAGGGCGACGAGGCGCAGATGGTCAAGAAGTCCGTGGACGGTCTGGATGGCCTAGTGCGCAAAATCGAGACGGCCTCGTACGGCAACGTGGAGTTGTTCAAGGCGGGCCGGATATCCGACAAGGAACTAAAGTCGCTGCTCGATTTCGAGGGCAAGATGGAGGCGCTGATGAAGGACGTCGGCGTCGAGGCCGAGGCCGCGGGTAGCGCGGTTGCCGCGAGCGATTACGTAACGCTACTCGACCGGCTGCGCGATCTCGACAAGGCCGTCGGAAAACTCGGCACGAAATTCGCCGACCGCGACCGCTACATCCGCGAACAGAGGTAGGAGGCTGCATGAATGAACTCGGATACATATTATTATCAGTTGTCGTTGGCGGACTGATTTTATTTGGAGTATTATGGGGCTGGTGGGAGACTAGAAACAGAAAAAAACAACAGGCAGAAGCATCCTATGCGCCAACTTTTGAGCAGGTGAATTCTTTACTTGCGAAGAATAAAATCCAGCAGGCGCTGAATCTGCTGCGGTTGTCTCCGGCACCATCACGGAAAACAAAATACTGGTTTGTTTACAAGTTTCTAATGGTTCGGTGTTACGTAGGAGCAGATCTGATACCGCCAGCCCTTTCTGTTGCCGCGGAAATAGAAGCAAGAGTAAAACGCACAGATCCGGATATCGTTAGAGAAGTCCTATACGATACAGGCATAATGTACGAAGAATTGGGAATGGCGGACAAGGCCCTCTGGGCGTTTACCGAAATTGCCAAGTACGATATTGCTTACAAGGACATACCGACGCGTCTAAAGGCGTTACAATCCGCTGAGGCAAACCGGAAACGCGAAGATGTGCCGGAAACTCCGCCGACGGACGCCGAAGACCTTGCCATTACCGGTGCGCAGACGATTGCGGCACCGCTGGCACCGAAGTCGAGGCCGGAGCCTTCGGTTACGGGCGCGCAGACCATCGCGGTCAAACTCGACCGCTACGATATCCAAGGCGAAATCGGCCGCGGCGGGATGGGCGTGGTGTGCCGCGCCTTCGACCGCGAACTCGAACGCGCCGTCGCGCTCAAACTCCTGCCCGAAGAACTCAACTACGACCCGCGCGCGCTTATCTCGCTGAAAAAAGAGGCGCGCATCGCCACGGAGATGTCGCATCCCAACATCGTGCGCGTTTACGACATCGGCGAGGAGGGCGGCAAGCGTTTTATCTCGATGGAACTCATCAACGGGCCGAATCTGATGGAGGCGCTGCTCGAAAAACAGGCCTTCGACAACGACGAGATACGCCTCGTGGCACGGGCCGTCTGCGCCGCGCTGGGCTACGCCCACGGACGCCGGGTCGTGCACAAGGACATCAAACCCGCCAACGTCATGGTGGACTTCGGCGAGGGCACGCGCGAGGAGTGCATTGAACGATGGAAAAGCAACGGCGCGGACGCGCTGAGGGACTTCACGATCAAGGTGGCCGATTTCGGCATCGCGCGGACGGTCAAGGACACGATGACGCGGATATCGGGCCGGACAACATCGGGTACGCTGCTCTATATGTCGCCGCAGTCATTGCAGGGCGGCTTCCCTACGCCCGCCGACGATGTGTATTCGCTGGGCTGCACTTTTTACGAACTCGCCACGGGCTATCCGCCGTTCCACACCGGCGACATAACGTACCAGCACATAAACGTCAAGCCCGAGGACGCAAAACTCCTCGCTTCCGGCTTGAGTACCGAGATGAATGCGATTATCATGCGCTGTCTGGAGAAAGACCCCGCGCAGCGCTTCGCCGACGCCGGAGAGATTGCAAAACTTCTTTGAACCACAGAGAACACAGAGATTGCGACGGGACGCTTCCTCCTTCGGAGGCAGGCCGTAAGGCCGCGCACCGAAGGGATGT
>CAYSUZ010000372.1:0-1274 GCA_964434335.1 uncultured Planctomycetota bacterium
GACGCCAAAGGGATGTGTCCCTTTCAGAGCGCAAAGACACGGCGAGCCTGCCCAAATTGTCAGTGTGTGGCAGCGACGCGCTTCTGTCGCCTTCCTTTTGTGTTGCAAAACGCCCCCCCCTTCCCGAAAAAAACTCTCCCGGCCCGCAAGTGCTTACTTTCGCAAGGGGCTGCTCCTAAAGGAATCATGGGCGACAGACAGCGAGCGGCTCTTGAAATGAGTGGTTACTGCCATATTGGGGGGCGGGCACTGCTTGCCTCTGCGCTCTCTGCGGCTCTGCGGTGAGGAAAGAGCAAGGGTTTTGCGAAATTTTTTGCAACAAAAAAGGCGCGACACAAAGCCGCGCCTTTTGCATTTCGTTTTTTATTCTTTGATGGTTACGCGTGATTTTTTGGAGGAGAGCAGTCCGTAGAGGGCTTCGACGTCGGCGTTGTGCATTCTGATGCAGCCGTGAGATACCGCCTGCCCCATCGCCATGCCCTCGGCGGGACCGGACTGGCCATGAATGCCGATACCGCGATCGCCGTACTTATCGCCGAGCAACTTGATCCAGCGCGTGCCGAGCGGATACTGCGGGTCGCCCCAAGCGTATACTTCCATCGTGTCGGGGTTGGTCCAGTGCGGCTTGTGCTGTTTGTCGAAAACGGTATAGTTATCCACGGGAGTGCTGCTGCCGGACTTGCCTATACTTATGCGATACTCACAAAAATAGTGCCCGCCTTCGCCGTGCAAGACGTAGAGCTTGCAGTCGCTGAGATCGATCACAACGTGAAACGCGCCATTAACTATCTTGAGGGTTTTGCCGGCTACTATCTTGTTGATGTCGGCTATGCCGTTCATGGCCGCGAGGCGCTCCATCGGAATACCGTGTGCGCGGGCGATGTTCTGCATCGAGTCGCCGGGGCGGATTTTGTAAAACGCCTGATCGCCGTAGAGGTTGCCGGTGTCGAAATAAATTTTGTCGTTGAGGGTCTTGAGCGAGGTGCGAAGATTTGCGAGAGCCGCATCGCGATCTTTGAACTCAAGGTCGTTGAGGACTACAATCTCTTTGAATGCGGCGGAGTATGCGTTGCGTGCGGCAAGGATATCGCCGTTGCTTTTGTGCAGCTCGGCCTGCGCGATCAACCCGGCAACCGCCTCGGGAATAGCATCGTCGGCTGGCTCGTCATCAATGGCGATCTCGGATTTGCCTTCGTCGGGATTCTGTTTAACCGGACCCTGATCGATATTGCTTTCGAGAGGAGGCTTTTTGGGTTTGTGGTTTTGCGAAGATT
>CAYSUZ010000372.1:1284-2301 GCA_964434335.1 uncultured Planctomycetota bacterium
TTGGCCAGAGACATCACTCTGCGGAGCCGGCTCTTGTTCTACGGCGTCGGCACCGCTAATATAGTCGAAGAAATACCAGAAGCCACAGGCTAGCAAAATCAGCCCAGATATACCGAGAATTGCCTTGTTCATGCTCCCCTCCTGCGCAAAATTAAGGCATAATCGAATTGTAAATTTGTGCTTTACACTTTGTAGTTTACATATCAATCTGCTGCATGCAAATACTATTTCAAAAAAAATTGTTTTTCGATAAATCCGACCCCGCATTTTTTGTGGTATAAAGGCGGCGGAAGACATGAGCGATCACACGAAACAAGACAATGAACTTATTACGAGGTATCTGGCCGGAGACGCCGGAGCTTTCGAGACGCTGTACCACAGGCACAAGAACACGGTTGCCGGGTATATACGCGCTATGACGGGGTCCAGCGAAGAAGCAGAAAATATTGTGCAGGAAGTTTTCCTCGCGGTCATCCGCCGAGCACAATCGCTCAAACCCGAGGGGAACTTCCGCGCATACCTGCTGATACGCGCACGGGGTCTGGCGCTGAATCTGCGCCGGAAGCCCCGCCCTGTTTCGGACGATTCGATCGACGCGGTCTCGGACGCTCGCGGCCCGCAAGCCGTCGCAACACAACACGAAGAAGCAGAACGACTGCGGCGGGCGATGGCGAATCTGCCGGAGGCACAACGCGACATCGTTTCGCTGCGCACACACGGTCAGATGACGGTAAAGGAAATCGCACAGATGCTGGGCGAGCCTGAAGGCACGGTAAAATCTCGTTACCGATACGCCCTGGCAAAACTGCGTGAAGCGCTCTCAGAGGAACCATCATGCTAGACGAAAAAAACATTATCAAGGCTCTCCAGGCCGCAACCGACGCCGAGGTCTCGCCGCAAACGGACGAAACAATCCTCAGCGCGGCGCGGGCCAAAGCCGGGCAGATGAAATCGCAGCGCACGCCTTTTGCGATGCGGCATCGCTTTATGCTCAGGGTTACGGCGGCAGCAGCGGTG
>CAYSUZ010000373.1:0-1752 GCA_964434335.1 uncultured Planctomycetota bacterium
TTTATTGTTTAACAAAATCGCTCCATTTACGGCTTTATTGAAGCCCATTTTTTCGGCGATCATTTTGTCGAGTGTCTCGACTTTGTCGGCGTCGCCGTCGAAGAGTTTGAGGAAAGAGTCCTGCGTGCCTGTGGTGCCTTTTGCGCCGCGAAATGGAATTGTCTCAATGTGCCGTTCGAGTTCGGCGAGGTCCTGCAGGAGATCCTGAATCCAGAGTGTTGCGCGTTTGCCTACGGTAGTGAGTTGCGCAGGTTGAAGATGCGTATGTCCCAGACAGGGCGTGTCGGCGTGTTCGAGTGCGAATTTGGAAAGCGCACTGATCACGTTAACAAGTTTTTTCTGCAAAATCCTCATCGCTTTTCGGATGAGAACGAGATCGGCGTTGTCGGTGACAAAGCAGCTGGTCGCACCCAGATGAATAATCGGTCGGGCCGCGGGGCACTCCTCTGTAAACGCATGGATATGTGCCATGACATCATGACGGCGTTCGCGTTCTTCCCTGGCGACAAGTTCGTAATCTATTTTATCGCGGGCGGCGGTCATCTCGGCGATCTGCACATCAGTTATCGGCAGGCCGAGCTTTTTCTGACACTGAGCCAGCGCAATCCAAAGGTCGCGCCAGGTTGTGTAGCGGGTGTCGGGGGCAAAATTCGCCGCCATCTCGTCGGCAGCCCATCTGTTGCCGAGGGGGGAGATGTATTTATTACTTTCTGACAAAGTATTCTCCATAGTGTAAGAAATGTCCGCTACTCGATTATAATTAGGACGGGCGAATGGTCAAATGAATTGTCGTTTGAAGGAGTATTTGTTTTGAATAACGGCAGCGATTAATTTTTCACTTGCTAGAAAATATTTATGTGCTAGTATTAAGTATATGAAAAGGAATAGAACCCCAAATGGTAGTAACCGGTATATGGAAAAGAATGTTTGGGGCTTCTGGTTGTTAATTAGTTCATGATACCATGCCCCAACTTCTTTGGAATTCGAAAGAATTCGCTCGTGTCGACGACGTTCATGGGAGTGCGTTGAAGACGATTAAACATGAGAGGATAAGGGCAGTGGTGCTGAGGGGGCCAACATATGACGAATAATGATGTGGACGCTGGGGAGAATCAGGAACAACCTAAGGACTTCAAACGGGTAGCAGAACTGTCCAAACAGGCCAATTATTTGATGAGAAAAGGCGAACTGGACGAAGCACTTAAACTGTTTGAACAAGCCTATGAGTTGGACGATACCAATCCCTACGTACTTGTAGGCTTGGGGGACGTCTTTCGTAAAAAGAAGCAATACGAACGATCTCTGAAGTATTACAAACGAATCATTGATATCGATCCCGGAAATACCTTTGCCTTAAAGGGTATCGGTCATTCCTTCACCGGACTCGGTAGACACTCCGAAGCAGTCAAAACCTGGGAATCTTACGTTAACTTTAACGAGTTCGATTACTTCGTTCTGACCAGTCTCGGCGACGCCTGCAAAAAACTCCACCGCTACGAGAAATCTGAAGAGTATTATCTCAAGGCGTTGGAAATCAACAACGGCGACAAATATATCTTCCTCGGACTCGGCGACCTGTATTACAAAATGGGCCGCGACGACGATGCGATATTCTACTGCGACAAACTGCTCGCCATTGACGAAAACTTCGTAAACATTCTCACGATGGTAGGCAACCTTTATAAAAAGAAGCGCAACTTTAACATGGCGCGTCTTTATTACACGCGCGCGCTTCAGCAAGACCAGCACAAT
>CAYSUZ010000373.1:1762-2301 GCA_964434335.1 uncultured Planctomycetota bacterium
ATACTTACGCCCTTTACGGAATGGGCGATTCGTGGCGCGGAGAGCGTGAGTACGAAAAGGCCAAAGCTATCTGGACGCAGCTTGTCGAGAAGGAGCCGCGCAACAACAATGTGCTGGCTCGATTGGGCGATATCTATATGAATCTCGGCGACGAAGAGCAGGCGCGGCAGTGCTATCACCGCGTACTGAGCCGCTCAAATCACAAATACGCGCGAATGGGCATCAGCCGCCTGTATCGCAAGGCCGGTGAATATGAAAAGGCCATCAAGAATTATATGAAGATCATGGAAGCCGATGACAAAGAGGACGAGAGAGTTGTCGCGGAGCTGAACATGGCAAAACAGGAGGCCGCTGCGCAGCAGGCTTAAATCACCAAACAACCCAGAGAACGGCTTGCTAAAAAGCAGGCCGTTCTTTTTTTATAGGTTAAGTTTCTGGCCGCTATGTGACGATACCACATTGTTGCAAATCATTTCGTTTATTACCAACCAGAGTATATTCCCAGACCATTAATGTATTCGCTCTGCTACGGCTTCACA
>CAYSUZ010000374.1:0-2300 GCA_964434335.1 uncultured Planctomycetota bacterium
CTTCCGCAGATACAAAGGTGGGGAAATTAAATCCGTTGGCCTCCGACTTATGCTAAACTACCGCCCGGTGCTGGGCTTCACCCAGACCGATGGTGTAATGCCCGACTCATTGGTGTTGAACAACAGACCCTTCGGCGAAGCAGTTGTTAAGGGCCTGACCGATCCCTACACCATCATCAAGCTCACCGCACAGGTCTTTTCGACCAAGCGCATCGGCATCGGCCAGGTTTCCGGGCCGGTCGGGATTTTCGTTCTCGCGCGCAGATCTGCCGAAGCCAGCATGTCGAGCCTGCTCTACATTCTCGCCTTCATCAGCATAAACCTGGCCGTACTAAACATTCTGCCGATACCCGTACTCGACGGCGGCCACATTATGTTCCTCATTATAGAAAAAATTCGCGGCAAGCGTCTTAGTGAAAAAATTCGTGGAAAAATGGAAATTGTTGGTCTCGTGGCACTCTTGAGTCTGATCGTAATGGCATTCAAAAACGACATTTTCATGTATTTCGTATCGTAGACGGCAACCGAAGTGAATAGATATCTGCAACTAATACGGCTGCCAAATGTACTCACAGCCGCAGCAGACTCATGGGCGGGGTTCTTTATCGTCGCCTCGGTCGCAGCCTCACGCGGCTATGTCGCTTCGCCTTCATGGACTGCGTTGCTATGCGTCGTGCCCGCATCGTGCCTTTTTTACGCCGCAGGCATCATCTTCAACGACATCACCGATTTTGAACATGACAAAATCCATCGGCCCGAACGCCCCCTGCCCTCTGGACGTATACCGATAAACTTTGCCTTCGGGATTGCTTCCGTGATGATCGCCGTAGCGATATTGTTGGTTATGCTCGCGGGCCTAGAGCGACTCGTAATCGGGTTCACCCTGTTGGCAACTATCACGACCTACAACAGCCTCTCCAAAATATCGAAAACTATTTCGATATTTCCGATGGGACTTTGCCGAGCACTCAACGTGAGTCTGGGGATGGGCGCGGCGATGTTTCGTGACCCGATTCTTCTCATATCCCCGTGCGTAATGTTTTTGATAACCGTGGGTATCAGCCTGGCGAGTCTGAGCGAAGAGAAAAACCCGGGCGCGAAAAAACTTGTCAGATTCGGTGTGCTATCCCTGCCCGCGATTAACGGTATTATACTAATAACTTTCGGCGCATGGCTGCCAAGCCTTTTCTGCTTTGCCATATCGATAGTTGCTGCGGCTCTATCAAAACGCACCCAGGTCGCCTAGCCCGAGCATTCGGAGGATGCAATGCAAAAACTCCCGATAGTTACCCAGGACGTCGGTTTCGCGGTGAAGGCCGAGATGGAACAGACCCCCGCAAACGAATACGTAGCGCGCATTCTCGAACGTCTTGAAACCGAAAACCCGTGCGTTGCCGAATTCATCAGCCACTTTGCTCTCCAACACGAAGACCCCGTCGCCGTATCCACCTCGGCATTATTGATATACCGGCTCCTCGAATCCCAGATGGAGTCCGACGAAATGAAAGAAAATTTCGGCACATAAAAAAAGCCGGACTGTTCGGCCCGGCTTCGCACAGCAACATCGCTCACTTTTTGGAAATTTCTCTGAAAAACGAAATCCCATCCGTATTCTCCACTTTCCTGCCAAGATAATCCATCATCGACGGCATGAGGTCGATCATCCGCACCGGCCCAAACTCACAGTGCCGCACGCCTTTCCCTACAAACACCATCTGCGCAATCATGTCATCGTGATTAAGCCCTCCGTGGCCACCATTCTGGCCGGGCATCAGGTCACATCCATCCGCCGCGAACAGAACCACATCGCCAACGCGCTCCTTGTCGTCGAACAATTCGATATTCGGCACGACTGCATCGGGATAGTGCGCGTGTGCCGTAGCCCGCAGCCACTCACGGTCTCCGTGGTACTTCCCGTCCAACAGCGCACCTGCTTTTGTGTCACCCGCATATTCAAACGGGTCCTCGCCCTTTACAACGCTGTAACGATAGGTCTTGACGCCTTTGATAATGCGCCGCTCTATCAGCCCCTCGCCTTTGCGACTAAACACCGCCACGCTCTCGGCGGTCTTGCGCACGAGCGCGCAATGCACCGACGGATAGCGCGTCATAAATGGAATCAGATCGCGTTTGACACCCTTGCGAATCGGAAAATTTCTTATCCTCTCGTAGGGCACAGGCTCAGCAAATAAATTGCGCTCGCACTTCACGTCGGGCATCTCGTTGTTGAGATAAATAAACGCATAGCGCCGCCCACTAATCGCGGTGAGTGCGTGATAGGCGTTATAATGAGCGATTCT
>CAYSUZ010000375.1:0-2300 GCA_964434335.1 uncultured Planctomycetota bacterium
AAGCGGGATTTCGAGCTGCTCGACCATCGCCTGATTCTCCGCGCGCCCGATCACACCGCTGAACGTAATGGTTGCGTTGACCCTAGCGCGGTTTTTGAGCAAACGTACCAATGCCAGCGCCGAGGCTATCGCATCGGGATCAGGATTATCCTGCATGAAAATGAGCGCACGTTTTCGGCCCTGAGCGAGAGCGAGAAGTTTGGCGGTCTTTTCGTATACTTTCTTTTTCTTTTTCAATGCTTTAGTTCGCAAAAAAACGGGCACACACAATTATCGGCGTACCCGTCTTTGATATTAAGCCTTGTTGGAAAGTCTTTCCAGAAACATTTCAAACCTGTCGAGACCTTTTTCGAGATCTTCCATCGAAACCGCAAACGAAAAACGCACACAATTGTCGGCCCCGAACGGCCCGCCCGGGATAAGCAAGAGTTGCTCGGTGTCAAGACACGCCTTGCAAAACGCTGCGGAATCTTCGATACACACGCCGTTAAGAGTCGCGCCATAATACTTCGACACATCGACTAACACGTAAAAAGCACCGCGCGGCACGGGAAACGAAATGTCGGCGACATGTTCAAGCCGGTTGAGCAGATGAGTCTTGCGGGAGGCAAACTCGTCGAGCATCGCGTGTACCTCTCGGTCGTCACCAGCGAGCGCAACGGTTGCCGCTTTTTGCGCAATAGTGTTGGCGCTGGACGTCACCTGCCCCTGCAACCGAGCCATGGCTTTGATAACGTCGGTCGGCCCGGCGGCATATCCCAGCCGCCAGCCGGTCATTGCGTAAGCCTTCGAGAGGCCGTTTATCACAATGGTGCGGGCTTTGAAACGCGGGTCGAGCGCAGCAATGCTGACGTGGCTCGCGCCGTCGTAGACGAGTTTTTCGTAGATCTCGTCGGAGATGATGGCGATGTCGTGTTTCTCGGCGACCTCGCCTATCGCACGCAATTCGGCTTCGGTATAGACGCTGCCGGTGGGATTGCTCGGTGAATTTATAAGCACGGCGCGGGTTCGCTCGTCAATGGCTTTGTCAAGCTGCTCGGCAGTTATCTTGTAGGCGTCCTTCTCTTTAGTATGAATAAAGATGGCCTCGGCGTCGACAGCTTTGACCATCTCGGGGTAACTCAACCAATACGGCACGGGTATGACCACGCGGTCACCGGGATCGCAGAGGACGTAAATCGCACCGAAGACGCATTGTTTCGCGCCGCAAGAAACGAGTATCTGCTCGGGCGAGTATTCGAGTCCGGTGTCCTGCGCGAAACGGCGGCAGATTTCCTGTCGCAGTTCGGGCAGGCCCGCCACGGCTGTGTAGCGGGTGTAGCCTTCGTCCATGGCGCGTTTCGCGGCATCTCTGATGAACTCGGGGGTGTTAAAATCCGGCTCGCCCGCGGCGAAACTTATTACATCAATGCCCTCGGCGCGCAGTTGTTTGCCGAGACTGTTGAGCGCCAGAGTCGCCGAGTCGCCGAGTTTCATTACTGCTTTTGACAGCTTCATGTTGTGCCTTCCAAGCGGGATAATCAAAGTATATTAGTGCAAATTGCTCGCAGCAAGCACGCCAATGCCAGCCTTCGTCAGGGCTTCGGCAGTACGATTGAGCGAATTGTGTTTGTCGATATAGTTTTGCTGCGTAGCGGCCATCCACCCCTGCTTTTCGATGTCGGCTTTGGGGATGAAGTAATCGAGAATATCCGAGGGATGTTTGCGCTTTTTGTCGATCTCAGGATCGCCGCCTTCGTGTTTGGCAGAGATGTTGGGGACTTTTGCCGCAATCTTGACGAGTTCATCGCGCCGGAGGTAAGGCTGCACGACGATGGACTTGTAGGTTTCAGTTATATGATGCTCGAAGCGCACGACCTTTTCCAGTCCCAGCATTTTGCGTATCGCGGATGCCTGGAGAATCGTGTCGTTATCGACGGAGTTGGCAAAGTTGAACCCGATAAGCGAGGTGGTGCCGTCTTCACGCGCGAAAAGTTTGGCGCCAAGCAGCGTCCACATCACCGAGAACGGGTTGTCGTTGCCCATGTAAACCGAAATTTTGAATTCGTTATTGATACCCAGCCGGTGCATGATGTAGGCGACCATGATCGTGCCTGCGTTTACGTTGAGCACCTGCCGGATGCCGTATTTTGTGTAATAATTGAGGAACTCTTCGGCCCACATAATCGCGTGTTTGTTGGGCTGGCCGACGCCGCCAAAATAACCGGTGATGGTCTCAGGCCCGCCGAGATGACAATTCGAGCCATCTGTGCCCTTGGTGTCAAGCGTCTCGACGTAACTCGCGCCTACGATCTGCATCG
>CAYSUZ010000376.1:0-2299 GCA_964434335.1 uncultured Planctomycetota bacterium
GCCTCATCCACAGCAGCCGCCCACCCAGCAAATCGTAAGCCATCAAATGCTCCGAGCCGTTGGGCATGATGTATATTTTGTCGCCACAAACCAGCGGCGGTCGCACCAGCGTGGTCTCGGTCGCGGCTACGGATTTGCCGCCACTCACGAACCGTCCCGTGCGCGAATTCATCGACTTCTCGCGCACCATCGGCGACTCGCGAAAGCGGGTGATCCAGTTGACACGCCCATCGGCCACCGAAATCGACGCGAGCATCCCGCCGGTTTCGATTATTGCATTGCCCGAAACAACCATTGGCGGAGGCGCGATCATGTCGTAATAATACTGCCCACTCGACATCGAAAACCGAGCAGAAATCACAGCAAGGTTGGCGCGCCAGTCACCGACGGACTTGCTCCAGGCAAGGCGGCCAGTGTCGGCGTCGAGCGCGACGAGCTCGAATGTGATGCCGTGAATACCACCGGTTATCGTGTCGCTGGAGGAGGTGAAGAGTACGCGACCGTCGGCAAAACGCAGCGGCGAGCGCACGTGAGCCTTGCCGAAGTTGCCAAAATTCGCAATGCTGCTCCACAGCCGCTTGCCGGTCGCCAAATCAAGGCAGATGACCGTCGATCCAGTCGTTACGCCGTTATTGCGAGTTGAGCGGAGTTTCTTGAAGTATGCTTTCTGTTTCTCAAGGTATTCTTTTTGTTTCTTGGGGTCTTCTGGCTTTTCCGGGGGTGGGAATTTCTTGAGCACTTCCTCCATGCTGTCATAATTTTCCATCACGACGTAGACAACGCCGCGCGACGGCACAACCACCGAGTAGGGATATTTCACGGAACGAACGAGGGGCACGGAACGCAGCTTGTGCAGCATATCCACGCTGTCGACGGGGTTATCGTAGCGCCACAGCCTTTTGCCGTCCCCGGCGGAAACGCACCAGACCGAGATGCCGTTGTTGAAGATCACGTTTTCCCCATCGGAGACCGCGAAGTACGGATAGGCTCCCGCAGGCCGCTTGCCGTGACGCGAGAAGAAATAATCGCCTTTCTTTTTCGTATTGCCCTGGGCTTCTTTGTCCCACGGCACGAAGGTTTTGTTGCCGAGATCATAGGCTGACGTATTGCCATATAACACGCCAAAATGTCGCGCCCAGAGCGGTCGACTCGCAGCAGGATTCGGGATTTTGGGCGCGGGATAAGGATTGCCCACCGAGCCGGGATCAGGCTGAGCGGCGGCACGCGCGGCCTCGCCGGAATTTTTGAACAGGCTCTCGACGTAGCTCGCGACATCGGTTTCTGTGTTCATGACACGAATGCGGGCGTCGGGATTGGCAGCGACGATGGCAGCGGCAAAAGCGCGAGCCTCATCTTCGAGGCCGAACTGCAACAGCGAGGCCAGCACCAACAGACGAGTGGTGAGCGATGCGCTGGTGTGCAGCCACGGATAGCGCCGCCAGTCCATCACGACTTTTAGATAGGCACAGCGCTCGTATTCGGCGGCGATCAACCCGTCCAACGCCTTGGGCGCAACGGTGGTAAAACTGTACTCCCAAAGGAACGCGCCCAGCGCTTCGAAGCTGCGGGCGAAGAAAACCCGGGCGAATTTTTTTTCGGCAGCGTTGTCGTAAAGCTTACGATAGCTCTCGAGATTGTCGGTAACGATTTTTTCGATCTCGCTATCGGCAGGCCGCTCGACGAGCATGCTGGCGTCGTAGCGGCTCTTGACTAGCAAACCGTGCGGAAATTTGAACATTTTGTGGCATCGGGTCAGCGCTTCTTTGATCTCATTGCGAGCGAGATTGTTGCGGATATTACGTTTGATCGCGCTAACTCTTTTTTGGTATTCTTTGGAGTCGATCACGCCATAATTTATGAACATCGGCAGCAGAATTCCTTCGATTTCGTATTTCCATTTACCATCGGGGTCGTTTTGCTTTGTCGCGGCGGCGATTTGGAGTGCAAGCCCAGCACCCAGCGCTTTGGTCCGTTTACCAAAGGGATCGAGCAGTTCAATCGTCCGCAGAGCATGGCTTCTGACGAGCGATGTCTCTTTTTTATCGAGTGCGATATTTGCGATTCGCGGGAATTCGCCAGAGTCGCCAAGCACCGCCAGCAGGTCAAGGCACACCGCGCGCACGTTTGGTTTGGGATGCTCAAGCCCTTTTCTTATTTTTGGCAGCGCTCGCTCACCCGCCTCTATCAGTGCAATAGAGGCGTTGAGTCTGTCGTCGTAATAGCGTGAACCGAGCATCGCCAACATCTCGTCAATGTTGGTCTTTGGCGCGGCAGTTGTGGGCAGCGTGGGCATTTGGGG
>CAYSUZ010000377.1:0-2266 GCA_964434335.1 uncultured Planctomycetota bacterium
CGCAGCCCAGGCGGAAATATATTACGACCGCAAGCAATACGAAAATGCGCTCAAGGAAATCGACGAGGCGATTCGCAAAGACCCAGACAATCGCACGTACCCTTCGCGGCGCAAAACAATTGCGAACAATCTTGCAAACCATCACTACGCGCTTGGTCAGCAGCACGAAATCAATCGTAATTGGGACAAGGCCGCCGAGGAGTACAAAATCGCTGAGTCCTATGATGAAAAATTCAAGACCGATTACGAACGCGTGATAAATGAAAAAGCCGCCGATCAGTATATTAACGATGCCGAGAACAAACATCTCCCCGCTAGCGACTGGTACAATGCGGCGCATTGTTACAAAAAAGCGGCAGACCTGAGCGAATCGCGGCGGAGCGATTTCAATCAACTCCGTGACGATATGCTGAGGAAAATGATGACACAGACTGCCGAGCACGAAAAAGATGGCAAATACGATGAGGCGCTGGTGCTGCTCGACAAGATTGTAGAGGTGAATCCGACATACAGCAATGCGAAAAGTCGTGCCGACGTTATCCGCCGTTACAAAACCCAGGCCGAGACTGCGTATTCAACAGCGACAGCTTATATTCGAGCCAAGAAATACCTTGCGGCCAAAGAGGAGCTTCGCAAACTTGACCGTATTCTGCCTAATTACAAGGACGCACAGACATTAATTGCTCAGGCTACGAAAGAGTACGAGAAGGCTCAGGCGTCGTTCGAGATGGCGAAGCGTTTTGAAAGCAATGAGCGCAAACTATACGATCTGGCGCTGGATGCTTATCGGGACTGCCTCAATACCTGT
The DNA here is from genome assembly GCA_964434335.1 of uncultured Planctomycetota bacterium. Taxonomy (GTDB): domain Bacteria; phylum Planctomycetota; class B129-G9; order B129-G9; family B129-G9; genus JAUWEX01. The sequence goes on from CAYSUZ010000377.1 coordinate 809, forward strand.
GCCGATTTCCCGGGCGTGGCGGAGAATATCAAGGATCTCGAAACTGTCGATGCGGAATACAAAAAAGGTGAACAACTATATCGAGACAAAAAGCTTGTTGATGCGGAAACTGCTTTTCTCGCGGTTGCTCGAATTCGCAGCGACTATGCCAACGTCAAAGACTACCTTGTCAAGATAGGCGACGTGCTATATGAAGTGAAGAACAACTACAACAAGGGTGTCGAGCAGCAAAACAAGAAAGAGTGGGCCAAAGCGCTGGATTACTATAACAAGGTGCTTGAACTCATCAGCGAATACAAAGACACGACCAAAAGATTGGTCGAGTGTCAGCAACAATTAGGCGTGAGGAGCTAGAGTGGCGCGTACTTTTATCAAAGACCTCAAGGGCGGCGAAAATCTTCAGGATTTCTACGTCCTTCGGCAATGCGATCTGCTTAAGACGCGCACGGACAAGATGTACATGGCGATGTCGTTGGGCGATATGAGCGGCAATATCCAGGCCCGGCTCTGGGACGCCACCGACCTGACATTTGAGCAGGTACGCGATGCAGATATCGTTAAGGTGCAGGGCGGTGTTGAAATATATCGCAATCAGATGCAGGTTGTTGTAGCACGCATCAGGCCCGCACAGGTCGACGAGGCGGACCTTGCAGAGTTGCTGCCGCATACGCAGCGCGACATCGACAAAATGATGGACGAACTACTCAAGGCCGCGAAATCGATCAAGGATCCGCATCTCAAGTCTCTGCTCGAAGCATTTCTGGCCGACGATGAGATATGCCAAGGCTTTCGCCGCAGTCCCGGCGCGGTTACCTATCACCACGCCTACATAGGCGGCTTGCTGGAGCATACGGTAACGATGTTGGGTGTGATGGAGAAGATCGTGCCCTGTTATCCCGCGCTTGACCGGGATCTGCTGGCGGTGGGGATCATTCTGCACGATGTGGGGAAAATACGCGAACTTGACTGTGGCGCAAAATTCTCCTATACCGATGCGGGGCAGTTGCTGGGCCATATCATTTTGGGCGTAACGATGGTTGACGAAAAAGTCAAAGATATTGCAGGCTTTCCGCCGGAACTTTTGCTAAAATTGAAGCATCTGATACTCAGCCATCACGGGGAATACGAATTCGGCTCGCCGAAACTGCCCATGACGATTGAGTCGGTAGCTCTGCACCACCTGGATAATCTGGATGCGAAACTAACTTCCTTTGCCGCAGCCGTAGAGTCGGAGGCCGAGGGCGAAGGGACATGGACGCAGTGGAACAAGATGTTCAACCGCAGGCTGTATTTCGGTTGACGGACGCGTCGTTTACGCGGCGCAGCGACAGCGACACAGTATAGAGGTGGATCATGAAAACCACCAAATACGTCTTTCTGTATTCGCAGGCGGCGCTCGATATCAAAGGGCACCCTCAGACAGCCCACTTGCGCACTCGCATGGATATCCTGCCTCGT
>CAYSUZ010000378.1:0-2264 GCA_964434335.1 uncultured Planctomycetota bacterium
GACTGGCGACGCAAGTGATCCGCATTCTGAAGACGCGTCTTTTGACAATGATTTCGCCAAGATTGATGTCAATTACGACCGAATCTATTTACGCTACACGCCGTTTAGCGAGACCCGCCCGTATCGTCTTTTGGATACGGCCGATCTTAGCACCGAATTTTATCTCGGCAAGTTCGACCATGAATGGTTGTTCCTTATTTCTTATGCGCAATGGGATTGTGTCGTTCAGCCAACGGGTTTGGGTGTGCTGGCGCGCCTGAATAATTTTGACTCCAAGTACATCGATGAACTTCGCCTTTCTTTGGCGTTCTATCAGATGACCGAAGAGAATTACAACGAAGATGCGACTATCTTTGCCGCACAGATTGGCTATATTAAAAACTTCGATATTGGAGAGCATGAATTTACCTTCACTGCCGCCGCTGCGCTCTACGATGTCAACGATCACAAAGACGACACTGGTGGCTCCAGCATCATTTCTCATGGCGTATACGGCGATAACGGTCTCAAGGCCAGCGACACGCAGTTTGTCAGCGAATTCACTCTCATGGAATACATAGTGCAGTTGGACTGGAGTGGCTTCGAGATACTTGGCAAACAACGACCCGTATCCTTGCAGGTCGGATTTATGCACAACACCACCGCAAAGCGCGATCCGAATTTTCCACGGCACAGCAGCTCGGATGTCAATGATGGATTCAATCTTACTTTGACCGTTGGCGAGCTTGAAGGCAAGGGCGACTGGCAGGCTGGTTACTACTATGGTAACTACGAACGTGACTCGCTTTTTTCTCCGGTCAGCGGGCCGGAAATTGGCGATGGCTCGAATTGCATAGAGAATGCATTCTGGCTGGAATATATGATTTTCGACAAGACCTCTATGATGCTTTGGTATGGCTTTGGCCAGGATCGCATTGACGATGGTACTTACACCAGCTCCGAAGATGATCATACGCAAGGAGTTTTCAGATTCGAGATCAACGTCGAATTTTAGACCACTCACTTCTATATTGTGAACACAAGGAGGGCATTGCAAAGTGCCCTCCTTTATTTTTATCTTGCGAGATGGCTGGTGCCTGCGATGAATATCCATAATTGCGTGCTGTGGAAAAGATAAAGATAAAAAAAAGCATTTCCGATAACATATCAGCACTCATTATTACTTGCTCATATCTTTTTGATCATCCTTGATTCGTCTAATCTGATTCGTTTTCTTATTTGGTGCTTTATTGGCAAACTTGAATTGAGCCTGCAATTGATATGAGCAAAACTCCAAACAACTCCGAGACGACCATTGAAGGCGATGTGACTTCGCTTCTTTGTTCAGATACGATTCTCAGCGATATTATTTCTCGTGTTCCTGTTGCTATGTTTGCCTTTGATGCAGAGGGCAAAATAGTGTTATGGAACAGAGAGAGCGAAAAATTATACGGCAAAACATCCGATCAGGTTGTCAAATCTACGCTCTGGCAGAGCATCGCCGGGGGCGAAGACCGTGAACGCATTAATGAAATAGTTCGCCGCGTTTTCGAGGGCGAAATTCTTTTTGGCGTTGAATGGCTCTGGCAGGCCTATGCCGATACCGCCCGCAATCTTACTACAATTGTATATCCTGCCAAAAATAAATTCGGCGAGCCGCAGTTAGGCATATCGGTTACGCTGGACTATACAATGACGCGCGACTATCAGCGCGAATTTATCAACGAGACCCAGTTTTGGTCATCGCTGCTCAGCGCGATGGGAGTTGGCGTTGCGGTTGTGGATATCCACAGCGAAGTTCTTTTTGCCAACGATACTCTGCGCGATATAGTTGATGTTGGCAAGGTCGATCCCTGTACGGCGCTGTACAATTACCAGAGCGTACAATCGGGCGAGTCGCCATACGCGTTGGTATTGAAGGGCCGAGACAGGGCCTCGTGCGAAATGGCCATCACCGACAAGCAGGACAAGGAAATTTCTGTCAGTGTGGTTGCGACGCCGATGTACGGCTCGAATGGAAACCTCAAGGCAGTGGTTGAAATATATACGCCTGTGTTGGAAAAAGAGGAGCAGGCGGATGACATAAGATTTCGCGATATATTTGACAGTCTAACTGATGCAGCCGCCATAATTGACATGAATTTGGGGATCGTGGATGCCAACAAAGCGTTTTTGGAACTTTTCGACATTCGCAAAATGGATGCGATTAACAGTCCTTGCTACGAGGTGATGCGTGCGCGATCGGCGCCATGCCACAGCGACGTATCGAATTATTGTATTGTAAA
>CAYSUZ010000379.1:0-2258 GCA_964434335.1 uncultured Planctomycetota bacterium
GTACTTCACCAGCGGCCTGACCTGGAAAATGGATTACACCGCTATCACCGATCCCGCCGAGGAGAAGATGAAGTTTCGCGGCTACGTTCGCGTATTCAACAACTCCGGCGAGGAGTACGAAAACGCGGAAATCCGCTTGATCGTCGGCAAGATCAACCTTGTCGAGAAGATCGCCGACCTGGCGCGCCGTCGTGGTATCGCACCTCCGGCCCCCGACTCAAGTCAATATAAAGGATATCGAAATGACGCCGCGAAAGAGTCGTTTGGTCGGGCTGAAGGTCGTATGCCATCAGCGTCAAAAAGCGCTGGATATAAAAAGCCCATAGTCAAGGAAGGCATAAGCGAGTATTTTATGTTCTCCGTGCCCGGCGAAGAGACCATCGGCAACGGCTGGTCGAAGCGCATGGAAGCTGTCAAGGCCGACGATGTAAAGTTCGACATCCTCTACCGCATGCGCGCACACCAGTACGGCCCGCGTCCGATGCGTTTTTTCATCTGGAATAACGACGAGAAGCATAACCTGGGCGAGTCGCCCCTGCCCGATGGACTCGTGCGAACCTTCCGCGAAAACGGCAAAGACGGCCTGTCGTACCTCGGCGAGCAGCTCATCCGCTACGTCCCGATAAAGGCTGATATCGAAGTCAATCTCGGCACCGATGATCTGGTTGTTTACGAAACATGGAAAGCCAGCACAAAACGCTACAACTTCGTTTACAACAGCCACAACCAAGTACACGGATGGGACGAAGACGGCGAGTGGATCGATACGATTCGCAACTATCGCACCAAACCGATAAAGCTGGAACTGAGACGGGTCTGGGGAGGCGATATAGAATACTCCACAAAGCTGGATACCAAGTTATTCGACTATCGAACAACCGAAACAACGTTTACAATTGCGGCACGCGATAAGACTGAATATCGCAAAACAGTTACACAGCACTACGGCAAAAATGCCAAACAATCACGCGTGAAGCTGAAAAAAAGATAATAGCCTTCATGCCCAATACAATCAAAAAAGGACTGTCCACACGGGCAGTCCTTTTGATTTGGTGAATGCGACCCGGAAAAAATGCGCTTCGCATCGCTGACGCTTTGAGCGAATCATTGTGTTGACAACCTCAAGTGCGAGGATTATATTGAGTGCGTAAAATGTTACTTAACATGTCAACCTCAAAATGTCCCGATCCCACGCCAACCTCGACACCATACAGACCCAATATATTTAATTACAATGCCCATAAAGACCAGCGATTGATTTTGGAAGCCAACTTATTTATGGAGATATTGCTATGTCCAAAGACAAGAAGAAACTCACGACCGGCTTCGGTGCTCCGATCGAGAATGACCTGAATTCCATAACAGCCGGGCCAAAAGGGCCGGTACTCATGCAGGACGCGCATTTGCTCGAAAAACTGGGGCACTTCGACCGCGAGCGAATTCCCGAGCGCGTGGTTCATGCCAAAGGCGCCGGGGCGTTCGGCTACTTTGAGGTTACGCATGACGTCACCAAATATACGCGTGCAAAGTTTCTCTCGGAAGTGGGAAAGAAAACCGAAATGTTCGCACGTCTCTCAACGGTTGGCGGCGAAAAGGGTTCGGCTGATTCCGAGCGCGACCCGCGCGGCTTTGCGCTGAAGTTTTACACCGAAGAAGGCAACTACGACATGGTGGGCAACAACACGCCAGTATTTTTCATCCGCGACACGCTGAAGTTCCCGGACTTCATTCACACACAAAAACGCAATCCCGCGACCAATCTCAAAGACGCCAATATGTTCTGGGATTTCCTTTCCCTCACGCCGGAGTCCATCCATCAGGTTACCGTCCTGTTCTCGGACCGAGGCACGCCCAGGACTTTTCGCCACATGAACGGATACAGCAGTCATACGTACATGTGGTACAACAAAAAAGGCGAACACTTTTGGGTGCAGCTGCACTTCAAGACCGAGCAGGGAATCCAGAATTTTACGGGCGAGGAAGCGGAACGTATGCGCGGCATCGATCCCGACTGCGCCACGCGCGATCTGCATGATGCGATAGCAAGAAAAGATTTCCCGGCATGGCGGCTTGAGGTTCAGGTCATGACGCCAAAACAGGCGCAGACCTATCGGTTCGATCCGTTTGACATCACGAAGGTTTGGCCACACGCGGACTTCCCGCCGATGGAAGTCGGGCGTTTTGTGCTAAATCGCAATCCGCAAAACTATTTTGCCGAGGTTGAGCAGGCCGCATTTTCGCCGGCGAATTTCGTCCCC
>CAYSUZ010000380.1:0-2244 GCA_964434335.1 uncultured Planctomycetota bacterium
TCTGCCTCACGGCCCATACCCAACGCCGCATAGCCCTTTGCCATATATGCCATCACGCTTATCGCTGAAATATCATTGCTATATCGCAACAAAAATTCCTGTGCATAAAGCACCGTGCTCCTGTAATTTTTGCTGCCGTGCGCCAGATTAATCGCCCTCAGCAATGCACTGCGCGACAACACACTGTTGGGATAGCGACGAGCTATCTCAAAATAGTCCGCCGGTCGGCCAGACTTGCGTGCCTTAAGCCGCATAGCCTCCGCAGCCTGTTCGTATTTTGCGTATAGCGCCCGGCCCTTATCCCGCAGCAAAGTTTCAATCTCCTCGGAAGCAAAGAGCGCTACGTCGGTAATGACTTCGTTGGGCACATAACGCCCAAAATCGTAAGCGCCTGCATTCGTCCTGCTCGACATGCCCATCAACAAATCCACGCACCCCTGCCAGTCTTGCTTTGCCTTTCCGCGCGCCAGCAAGACCAATTGCGCATCCACATAAGTGCGCGACGTCGTTGCGTATTCACTCGCTCGCTTAAGATAATCCAATATCCTGCGGTCTTTGTCGGGTGCGATTGTGTTGCTATAAAGTGCCTGATAGTTGATCTTCGCCCGATCCTGCCCCAGCAGATTTAACGCGGCAGAATAAGCCGTATCCACCAGCCCCTCCCGTGCGCGAATGAGGTTGTCAGCGTAATACTGCAACGTTGACGGCTCCACACCTCTGTGCAGGAGGTACTCTGTTTCGTCGAAATGCTCAACTGTTGCCGCCTGTGTGCGCAAACCAGTTAGCGCTCGATCAAATTCCTTCAAGGCCTCATCAACCTTGCCTTCGACCTTGAGCACCTCAGCCACTCGCAAGCGACTTACATTACGGTTTTCACCGGCATCAGCAAGTTCCTTCAGAAACACCTCTTTGCGGTCAGGTAGATCGTAAACTGCCGCAAGATTCTTGCCCGACTCCACCAGCAAAATATTCGATACCAGAACAAGCGAACAGCTCTTGGCTTGTTCGAAAAATTTCCGCCCGCCCGGCAGCATACTTTCCCAATCACCCATCGTCGTCGTTTTGAGATTTCCAGCAGCACGTGATTCATCGATCGCAACGCGTATCAAGCCCTTGCCAGTCGGCATAATGATGTCTCGACCAGCCAGCACTCCGGCTCCGATAACACCGCCTACAACATTGATCGGTCCGAGTACCTTTTTGCCGTCCATATCATAGGCCGTCAGTGTATTACCACCCAAGAACACCAAACCGCTCACCACATCAACAGCCACCAAATAATGGCGATTGCCATCGGCTGATTTCCTGGGTACGAACCACGTCGGCAATCCTGTGCGCATATCAAAGGCATACATCCGAACACTGTCCTGCGGCGCAACGAATATCTTGCCACGCGCCACCACCGGCAGACCGTAGGCCCACTTCTCCGGCATCATAGCAACCCGATTGCCACTCGGCCCTCGGTCATAGCGGGTAATCCAGGCCACCTCGCCACTGTGTAAATCCATCGCCGCAAGTACACCCGCATTGGTACTTACGTAAACCATCCCGCGCCCCTTGCGCAGAACTGCGGGCATAGCAAATCCTGATTTAGCTTTAATAAGGACGTTGGTGTTTGTCATCGAACCAATGCGGCTGGTCTGGCAAAAATCCTGTCGCCACTTCATCGCACCGGTCAACACATCATGACAATAAAGCGTGTAAGTATCATCCGTACCCAAATCCTGCATTACCGCACAGGTATACATGTTGCGATTGATCAATAGCGGCGCCGTTGCGAATATGCGAATTCTTTCCTCGCTCGTCTTAAGGCCGATAGATTCGGGCATCTCCGCAAACCAAAGCCTCTCTCCAGTCTGAGTATTCAGGCAAAAAGCAACACCAAAAATTGCGCTGTAAAGCCTATGACCGCGTATCGTAATCGCCGTCGGCCAATAATGGCGGCGGGTAGCAGAATCCTTCGTCCCGTTAGGGCCAACCCTAGTGCCGTCCAGCACAGAATGAAGGGTAAATTTCCATATCGGACCGCGACCATCAAGTAGCGAATAGGCCGAGATATCACGACCACTGTTCACGTAGACAATATTGTCTTTTACTGCAAGATAGCGCGTACTATGCGTATTGGGCACATCCATCACCTGCGACCAAACACTCTTGCCCGCTTTTGCCAGAACGCCGGCCTGGCTTTGGCCAGAGTCGTCACCACCAGCCACCAGCCAATCTTCGTCGTCGCTTTCGGGCACT
>CAYSUZ010000381.1:0-2238 GCA_964434335.1 uncultured Planctomycetota bacterium
GGTAAGATTCCGCTGCAGAGGCTAGACGCTAGAATTGACTACGCTTTGGCGGAAGCCAAAACGAACGCCGGAATTGTAGGCGTAAAAGTATGGATTTATCTGGGCAAGTACGACCAGGAGGACATTCGCAATGCCCCTTATGCCAAAAAGAGTAAAGTATCGAAAAACCCAGCGTGGAAAAATAAAAGGCAACGCAACGCAATGTAACACGGTTGCTTTTGGACAGTATGGGTTACAATCGATGGAGCCGGCTTGGATTTCGGTCAGGCAAATAGAAGCGGGACGTGTCGCAGTTGCTCACTTTTTGGGCGGCGATGGGAAGCTATACATACGCATATTTCCCCACAAACCCATAACGTCTCACCCCGCTGAAGTACGAATGGGAAAAGGTAAGGGAGACGTTGAGTTTTGGGCGGCGGTAGTAAGGCCCGGAACTGTTATGTTTGAACTCTCCGGTGTCTCCGAGGACATCGCCAAACAGGCTATGGCGCGTGTTGCTCACAAGATGCCAATTAGGACTAAATTTGTGACCAGAGGAATCAAGTTATGAAGGCCAGCGATTTGATAAAAAAGAGCCTGGTTGAATTACACGAAGACTTGGCGAATTTGCGCGAAGACCTATTCAACCGCAAGTTCAGATTGGGCATCGACGAAGCAGTGAAAATCGGCAGGTTACGTAGTGTGCGCAAAGATATCGCGCGTATGCTCACGGCTATCAGGGCAAAGGAACTTGCCGAACTCAAGACCTCAAGTGAGAAGACAGATGAGTAAACGAGGACGAAGAAAAAGCGAAGTCGGACGTGTAGCGTCCAGCGCTATGGATAAGACGCTCTCGGTGGAAATCGAACGCCGCGAACGACATGCCATGTATGGCAAGATCATGAAGCGCGTAACGACGTGCAAAGCTCATGACGAGAATAATGAAGCCAACGTTGGCGACAAAGTAGAGATAGTAAGCTGCCGTCCGCTCAGCAAGAGCAAAAGATGGCGTCTTGTGAAGGTTCTTGAAAGAAGTCAGACTCAGTAATAACGGGTATTGTAACCATGATACAGATGCAAACACGGCTTGATGTGGCAGATAATAGCGGCGCAAAGAATCTGATGTGCATAAAGGTTCTGGGCGGTACGCGGCGTCGATACGCTACTCTGGGCGATATAATCGTGTGCTCGGTTAAGAAGGCCGACCCCGCGTCAGATATTAAAGAAGGTACGGTCGTAAAGGCCGTGATCGTGCGCACCAAAGCCAAAGTCAGACGTCCTGACGGGACCTATGTACGGTTCGACAAAAACGCCGGTGTGGTTGTGGATAAAGATGGCAACCCCAAAGGCACCCGCATCTTCGGAGCGGTGGCGAGAGAACTGCGCTACAAAAAATTCGTAAAGATAGTCTCATTGGCGCCGGAGGTAGTGTAATGTCGGCAGGGCAAGCAATAAACAAGGTACGAGTCCGAAAGGGCGACATTGTCCGCGTAATATGCGGCAGTGGTGCACTATCCGGGCAGCAGGGCAAAGTACTCAAGGTGATGGCTGCGGAGAACAAGGTCGTCGTCGAAGGCATAAACTATGTATACAAGCATATCAAGCGTAGCCAGGAGCAACCCAAAGGCGGTCGCATTCAAAAAGAAGCGCCCGTTAATATCTCCAACGTAATGCTGGTATGTCCCTCGTGTCAGAAACCATCGAGATTGCGCATGGAAACTGACGCCGTAAGCGGCAAACGCATGAGAGTATGCAAAAAGTGCGACAAGCCGGTATAGAACACTAAACCTGACACAAAGTAAAAAGACATGGTCAAAGAAGCTCAGAAAATAGCAGTCCCTAGACTGATGACGAAATATCGCGATGACATTATCCCTGGGATGATGAAGCGATTCGGCTACAAAAATCTGCACGCCGTGCCAAAGATCTCCAAGGTCAACTTGAACATGGGGCTTGGCAAGTCCAAAGATTCGCCCAAACGTCTTGATGATGCTGTTAGGGACATGGGCATAATCGTTGGGCAGAAGCCGATTTTGCGCAAGGCCCGCAAGGCCGTATCTAACTTCCGGCTTCGCATCGGCGATCCCGTTGGAGTTTCGGTAACTTTGCGCAGCAGGATTATGTATGAGTTCCTCGACAGGCTTATTAGCATAGCCATCCCACGTATCAAGGATTTCCGAGGACTGAATACAAAATCGTTCGACGGACGCGGTAATTACAGTATGGGCGTTACCGAGCAGATTATTTTTCCCGAAATAA
>CAYSUZ010000382.1:0-2214 GCA_964434335.1 uncultured Planctomycetota bacterium
TACAGACAGGATTGAACTGTGGGTCGAGGCTGAGACGTTTTTGACTATCCGTGCAAAAACAACTGATCGCAACCAGAAGGGCAAGACCCAAACAATTACGTTAAGCAATATCCAGACGGACCGCAAGATCGACAGCGAAGTGTTCGCCCTGCCGAAATTTCCGGAAGGGACAAAAATCGACAAAAGATAAGAAGACCTGCTGCGCTTGCCGCGCAGACGCAACAGTGGTATAATAGGATGTTGCGGATTATGGTCTTCATATAGTGGATTAAACGAACGACAATGAGAAGAACACGAGGATACCAATACATACCGACAGGCGGCGGGAATTTCAACGCGGCTAAACTGTTCAATGATCCGCTGGATTTGGAAATCGACCTCTGCAAAAGTGTGCTTGAGAAGGTTCCCAACGAAATCCAGACGCTGATCGTTCTGGGCGAGCTATTTACCCAACGCGGCCTCTACGAGAAGGGGCTGGAGGTCGACAGGAAAATCTGTGCGCTGTGCCCCAACGACTCCACCGCCCACTATAACATGGCATGCTCGCTGGCACTGCTTGACAATAAAGAGGAGGCGCTTGACGCGCTGGAGAAATCGGTCGATCTGGGCTATTCCGCCTACAAACACCTCAAGGCCGACCCCGACCTCGACAATATCCGCGAACACGCGCGCTTTGCAACGATAGCCAAGAAGCTGCTCGACCTCAAACGCGCCGCCCGTGCGAGCAAAAAAACCCAGTAAATATTCAAGCATCTCTCGAAATAATCCACAATGCCCCTTAATTTCAATATGTCTTGCCTTACACACCCATTCTGTGACAAAAACTTGCAATCCTTCGCCCCACGAGCCACCCTGCGGGTGGCCTCGCGTAACTGACTAAACATCAACCACCTACCTACACAAGCCAAATCATCACACATTTGCGGGTTGTGTTTGTGGGCCTTGTACACAACGCAACACACTGGCGGGTAATCTTTTTCATGTTTTGGGAAGATTTTCCTGATTTTTACCGAGACTTTTTCTCGAGTTGTGTGTCTAGTTAAGTAACGTTTAGACTCTTACTTTTCGGGCGAAAGCCCCAAAATCTTAATTTAGACATTGTTGGAGATGTGTTTATGAAAAAGTCTGTTTTATTGGTCGCCGTCGTTTTTGCTCTGATGGCCATTCCGGCTATGGCCCTGCCCCTTACCGTTTCAGAGACGCTGTCATTCGATTTCACGATTTCTCCGAACAGTCAAACCCTGTCTTTTAACCAGTTCAATATAGCGGGCTATACGCTGGTAAGCGTCAAGTTGGACCTTATGGCAACGGAACAGGCTAACGTTACCTGCGAAAACAAAGACACGATCCCTGCCGATGTGCAAGTAAGCTTGACGGGATTCGTAACAGGCACGGGTCCCGGTAGCCTTTCAACCTTGGCGACGTTGTCCGAATTAAGCCCGGTGGTCTATCTCACTGCGGCAGTGGATCCGATCGGTGGAGGCGCAGACTATCATGATTTCGGTCTTATGTCCAACACCGGTAGCGACACCGACACCATCTTTAGCAACTTCTCGGCCTACAAGGGCCTAGGCACGGTCGATATCGTAATATTTGGCCAGGGCGGACACGCCGTAACAGGGACGTCGGACTATGCGCTGGAAGTGCTTAATTTCAAAGCGCTCGGTGATGCCACGATTACGTACACCTATGAGCAGACAACCGTTCCCGAACCCAGCACGATCATTCTGGCCGGTTCCTGCCTCGCAGGTATGGTTGGCGTCATTCGCTACAAGCTCAAAAAATAACGAAAACTCACAGCAATATTAATAAAAACAGGCGAGTCCTTACGGGCTTGCCTGTTGTCTTTTAGGCACCAACCCCCATAACACTTGCCACACCAAAGAGTTGCAAAACCAAGAATTCAAGTCTCAGGCATGGAATCGCCAATTTTCATAATTTTTGGGAAAACATAGAGACAACATGGACAACATGGTGTATAATTCCGGTGGCGAATCTGTTAAAAAAGAATGTCGGAATATTTGACATGCAAATAGGGAGAAGTGCCTATGAGTAAATTGACGATCATTAGCGTGTTTATTTTGTTGGCTGTATCCACATCCGCTATGGCTCTGTCCATATCAGAAACCAAGGCGTTTGAATTCACGCTTTCCCCGAACAGTCAGACGCTGTCTTTTGACCAGTTCTACATGGAAGGCTACGTTCTAACGGGAG
>CAYSUZ010000383.1:0-2205 GCA_964434335.1 uncultured Planctomycetota bacterium
CACGCAGCCGCCAAAATCGGTTGATTCCGCGATTGTTTCAAGGTTGCGGCCCTTATAGGAAATGCGCGATGAGCGCGTCTCCTCCAACCTTATCTCGGCGTAGTCCGCACGAGCCGCAGCCACAATTTTTTTCAGAACGTCTTTCATATTTTCCCCTGACTCCTGACAGGAACCTGTTGCGATAACTTTTTCAAAAAAAACCGCGCCGCCGCAGCAGGATCGCCCGCCGCAGTCAACGCCGTACATGCCGCTATTCGCCTCACGCCGGATTTCATAATGTCCGGGAGGTTTTTCGAGTCGATACCACCGATCACAAAGACCGGAATCTTTATCTCGCGCAGAACCGCTTGCAGCGTCGCTGCCGAAATCGGCTTCTTGTGCGCGGCTACGCTGCTGCGCCGCGCCGGGCCTATCGCCACATAATCCGCACCCGCTCGAACTGCTCGGCGAGCCATCGCCAACGAGCGCGTCGTTGCGCCGATGATCTTGTTCGCGCCCAAAATACTGCGCGCCTGTGCTATCGGCATATCTTCCGGCCCCAGATGCACTCCGTCCGCATCAGCGGCCATCGCCACATCCACTCGGTCGTTCGCGATCGAAATCGCCCCGGCCCTGCGGCACATCGCGGCTATTTTTTTTGTGTGCTCAATCAAATTCGCCACGCTCATTGCCTTCTCGCGGATCTGGATTATATCAACTCCACCTTTCAGAAGCAAACGCGCGGTGCGCTCGGCGCCCTTCGGCGAAAATTTTTCGGAGAGCAGGGCGTAGAGCCGCCTGTTTTCCAGCAAACTCTGTCGCGTTAGCGTCAGGACGCAGGCTTGTTGCAAATCGTAAGCAGCGAAGCGCCACGCCTGAAGATCGGCGCTGGCGGCGGGCTGGACCGCCCGTGCGGTTTCTTCCAGCGAGCGCAGGGCCTCTTGCAGCCGTGCGAAATTGCGCGAGATAATTTGGGTCGGATCGTCGGGCGCGATTTTCGATGTGCGATGCAACGCCTCGCGGCCAACGTCCGCCGAAGATCGCCGCGCCGCGAGCAGAGCAGCGGGGGCGATACCAAGCGTGCTCGCGAAATCGCCCAGCCCCAGCCGTATCTTGCGCAGCGAACCGTAAATCGCCGCGTCGTCCATGCGAAACCGCACGATATCCTCGATAACGCGCACAGCTTCGCGGGCGCGGTTGAGGTTCGCGTCGATCAGGCGCAGGGTTTGTCGTTGTATTTTTCTCTCTCTCATATCTGCGCGCCATTGTAGGTACTCCGCATCGAAGGTCAAGCATTTCCCGTTCATCGCCGTGCTGCTCCGTCAATTTCGGATAACGATCTGTTTGTTGTGTGAAGTAAAACTCCAGTTTGTCAAAAAAAAGATAATTTATTTTTGGGATGTAACATGAATTTTGAAAAACAATTATGATGTAAATAAGAGAGATGCGACAAAAAAAACAAATTTTTGCCGGGACGTTTTGAGAATTTGTGTGTCTATAGTAATGGAGAGCATCTATTTTTTGAGTTTCGCACACCTTTACGAATCTACGGGTTTTTGTTGATGTTCTAGGAGCAAGGAATGATCAAGTATAGAATTACGGCTATTGCCATCCTTTTTTGCGCGCTTTTCTGCGCCGCATCCACCTTCACCGCCTCCGCTACCGATCACTACTGGAACGTTGCTTCGGGCGACTGGTCAGTCGGAACCAACTGGACCCCCGAAGGCCCGCCAGGGTATGGTGACATCGCATATATTGAAAATCAAGGAGTTGCCTACATACACTCTTCTTACTTAGCTGGTATATATTTAAATGCTGGTTACATTGAGCATAATGCAGGGACTGTGATCCTGAATGAAGGAGGTTACAATGTAGTAGGGATTGGTGTCAATAATTATTATCTCTTTTCTGGTGTTGATAGCACGTACGGGGAATACAACCTACACGATGGCGGGCTGGAAGCAGAAGGTTCTCTAACGATAGGCATTCAATACGGTCGATTTAATCAATATGGCGGAACAGTTGAGGGTGCTCGAATTTCCGTGTCTTCTCAAGAAGCAATATCAGAATACAATTTGTACGGAGGGACTTTAACGGCAAGTATGCTCAATATATATGCGGGCGATGGAAGATATGTGTCTGGATTTTTCAATCAGCACGGTGGTTCGTGTGATATAGGAGTGCTGGATCTCGAGGAAGCCGCCGAATACAATTTGCATGATGGTT
>CAYSUZ010000384.1:0-2203 GCA_964434335.1 uncultured Planctomycetota bacterium
CATTTGATTCTGCATGTATATTCATTGATGCCAATATACTGTGCTTCATCGAATCGGATATTATCAAACCCATTTCATCCGCTTCATACTCTTCGTCGTCACACTGGCGATCCATCCATGCATCCATAGCGTACATATTTACATGACAAGGCTTTCCATCGATTTCCATATCCACCATGCTATAACGATCATTCCAAACATTGTATCCTCGCCAATTTGCGCCGTTCACTTTTCTTACCTTAAATTGATTGTTGAACGACAGCATTTTCCTCATCAACAGTCTGGTTTCCAGATTGTATACGGACCACGGCGTGTAACATTTTTCTATATCCGCAGGTACCGATGAAAAAATCTCGTCGAACTCTTCCATCGTAACGGGCAGCTGTTCATCACAATACAAGGCTGTCGCCTGATAAACTATCCACAGGCAAGGAGAATCGCTGTAATACTCTTTGCATTCATCATCCCACACAAAATGATTAACCCATTGGTAAGTCTCGCGACAACTGCGTCTGTATTGTAAATAATACTCCGTAATCATGCCGAAATTACAGGCAAATCCCGCATAGCACGGACTTATACTGCAATCTCTTATGGTACTGTTTACGTCCTCCCAAGACATAGACAAAACACAGCCTTTCAGGCCATCCTTCGGCAGCAAGACCTCGAACTTGCCGATATAGAATTTTTCGAGGTCTTTGGCTATTTCAGGATCGACCTTGTATTCGATGGGTTCTGTGTTGATACGGTGGTTGAGCGAATTTTCGGGGTCGTCGCGCCAGGCGCAGATATTCTCACGGATTTCTCCAGCGACGACAAACAGGCATACCAGGTAAAAGACAATCGCTGCAAATACAAGAAGGCCGAACGAAATCCCCGATATCTTCAGGAACTTCTTCAGCCTTCGTTTCTTTTTCGGTTTCGACTCGACGACTTCATTTTCATTTACATCATTTTGCATGGTATCACCTTTTTGTATTCGGAAAAACAACCCCAGCTATCAATGGGTCGGTGGCTGGCTTGATGCAATCTGCGGGCGCAGTATTCGGCGGCGGCGCAAAAAGAGTTTCGGGAATATCTGGTCAATCTCATCGACAAAAACAAACTTCAACGCCTTGACAACCTCTTTTGGAATATCCTGTAAATCGTTTTTGTTTTCGGAGGGCAGGATTACCGTCTTGACGCCCTCGCGATGCGCCGCGAGAATTTTTTCCTTAACGCCGCCCACCGGCAACACTCTGCCGCGCAGCGTAATCTCGCCGGTCATTGCTACGTCGCGCCGGATTGCCTCGTCGGTCAGCACCGAAACCAGCGCTGCCGAAATCGCCAGCCCCGCCGACGGGCCATCTTTGGGAACCGCGCCCTCGGGCACGTGCACGTGCAAATCAACCTGCTCGGCGAAGTCGGGGTCGATGCCGAAACGTGCGGCGTTGGTGCGAATATACGACAGTGCCGCCTGAGCGCTTTCTTTCATCACATCGCCTAATTTGCCGGTCAGAGCCAAACCACCCTTGCCCTTCATCTTGGTCGCCTCAAGCAATAGTATTGTCCCGCCAGCCGGTGTCCAGGCCAACCCCGTGGCAATGCCTATGCCGTTGTCGGCCTCGATGCCGGGTTCGCGGAAACGCGGCACACCGAGATACTTGTCAATATTGGCCGCTGTCACACTTATCTTGCGGCGCGGCAGACGGAAACGCCGCGTCTTCTTGTTCACCGAGGCCTTTTTGTCGTGCTCGGCAATTAGTTCCTTGACGATCTTGCGATAAAGCGAGGCGATGTTTTTGTCGAGATTGCGCACGCCCGCTTCGCGCGTGTACTGGTACAGCAACATATCCAGCGCGTCGTCTTCGATAACGATGTTGCCGCCCTTTAGTCCGTGGCGCTCGATCTGGCGCGGCATCAAATGCCGCCGTGCAATCTGAGCCTTTTCGGGCGCGGTGTAACTCGACAGACGGATAATCTCCATGCGATCACGCAACACGTACGGTATCGCGTCCTCGAAGTTCGCAGTGCAAACAAAAAATACGTCGGAAAGATCGAACGGAACCTCAAGATAATGGTCGCTGAACGCGTGATTTTCTTCGGGATCGAGCACCTCGAGCAATGCCGAGGCGGGATCGCCGTGGTAGTCCTTGGAAAGTTTGTCGATCTCGTCGAGCAGGAAAAGCGGATTTTTCGTGCCCGCCTTGCGTAGTGCCTGAAC
>CAYSUZ010000385.1:0-2202 GCA_964434335.1 uncultured Planctomycetota bacterium
ACGCTTCCTGCCCATCAGGATGAAGCAGGCTATGGTCTACCACGGCACAATGCCGGGTATTTCGTTTGGCGGACAAAACAAACAAGGCAATCCCGTCGTCAACAAGATACAGCCTGGTTCGCTGGCCGCAAAAACTGGCCTCAAAAATGGCGACGCGGTGTTAGAGATCAACGGCAAGCCCGTCAAGGCCTTTGCCAATTTCCTGCGGCTAATACACAGCTGCCCAGAAAACACCAAGTTCGCGATGAAGGTCATGCGCGGCAAAAAAGAAGTAACGCTAACATTCCGCTCCGAACGCATACCAATGCCGGGTGACCCAAAAAATCCGACCAATCTCAACAAACCAACGCTGGGCGTTGAATTGGACCTGAACTTCAAGGGTAAGGGACTCAGGATAAAAAGAGTCGTCCCCAACAGCGGCGCGGCAGAAGCCGGCATCGTCACGGGCGACATAATCCTCAAGGCCGACAATAAAAACATCAACGGCATCGCCGACCTTCAGAAAATACTAGCCACAAAACAGGCTGGCACAAAGATTATGCTGACCATCAAGCGTGGACGCCAGATAATGACGATCATGGTTATGCTCAAAACGGCGAAGCATCTATAGCCAAGCAACCGCGAAGCAACACAAAAAAAAGAGGCGCACTTAATCGTGCGTCTCTTTATTTTATGCTTCCGGATAAAAGCGTAGCGTTATTTGGAACGCGCACGCCGATGCTTCTTGCGTGCAACGTAGGCTGTCAGAGCACCTCCCGCACCCATCAGGATCATGGTCATTGGCTCCGGGTTGGGGATACCGCTGGAGGTAAAGCTCGACGTCGCAACAAAGTCGCCCGCATCACCGTAATAGTCAAGATCGCCAAAAGCAAAGCCGAAAGACTCCTCGCCATCCAGCACCGTAGCCGCCGGGCCATACATTCCGATTGCATTGTCGGGATTGGCGTAAGTTTGCAAAGACAACGGCGTCAGATATAGTTCGTCAAATTCGAATCCGACGATCAGTGCATCATTTTCGTCGTAAAATTCTAAAACACCAGCTTCAAATATGGCCAGACTGAGGACATCACGACGATTGTAGTGAATCTCCTCCATATCCAACCACGGATCACCACCTGAGTCTAACATCTTGAAACTTGCATTGTGATAGACGGTCCCGTGGGTAAGGATTTCGAGCGTGACGTTATTATTCCCCGCCTCAAGATAACCCGCATCCACTCCGGTCGATGTGAATTGCACACAAGTATTTCCCGGGTCGGCAAACGTCGCAAGCGTAATGGGGTCGGCCTCAGCCGCCACAACAAACAGCAAAGCGGCCAGCACCGCGAACAAACTATATTTGACAATCAACATGTGCCTCTCCAAATAGATATGTACTCTAAGCAAGTGTATGCACGACACACTCGCTTTTCACAACCACGCCAGTGGTTCTCTCCAACTACCCAGACACACGGACGGGCAAAAAGTATGCAATTATTTTGGATTTTTCGGGATTTCCTCACCAGCACACTGCATAGCCTCTCCCCCACTATGAGGCAACTAACAAACAAGTTCGAGGGACACGCAATGATCAAGATCAAATTCGGAAACAAATATTTTCACGATCCGCAGCTGCGCATAGTCTGCGAAGCGGCATACAACAAGGACGGCAAAAATATTGTTGGATGGAAAGAGGTTTGGCATATCCGCGACCGCATCTGCGGAGAAAATGCTAATGCGATCAGCGCCGAAATCGCAGCCTGGCGCCTGCAACTTGGCCAGGTCGACTGTAACCTAATTCTGGAGGAAGACAGCACGCACACATCCTATATCTCGATCCTGCTGGGGCAGCCTGAATACGGCCCGAGGGTGTCTGCGTTCACATTGCCCGACGAACACGGCGTCTTCAAAACTAACGTCTGGTTTGATGCAACATTCGAGGCGTTCTGGGCCAACCAGGGCATCGACGGCGTCGTAGACCACCATTACGGCACTACGTGGGATACCGACGAAAACGAAATATACACACAAACCCTCAAGGGCTTTATCAAGACCGCCAACACCACCAGCGCCTCGGCAAAATTTAATGAATTCAATCCCGCAACGCCCGACGGAACATGGCGTGTGCAAGAAAATATCAACGTCAATAATTCTGACACAGAAGTGCAATACAAAATCACCTTCCGACAAATACCCGACACACTGCCCGACGATACGGTCGAA
>CAYSUZ010000386.1:0-2201 GCA_964434335.1 uncultured Planctomycetota bacterium
CCAAAAAACCTTCCAGCTTGCGAGAGCGAATCGGATGCTGCAATTTCCTGACAACCTTAGCCTCAATCTGTCGTACTCGCTCTCTCGTAACCTTAAAAATTTTGCCGACTTCTTCAAGGGTGTAGGTATAGCCGTCGCCGATTCCGTATCGAAGTTTGATAATTTCGCGTTCACGATAGGTCAGCGTATCAAGCACGTCGTCGACGCGCTCTTTGAGCATCTCGTGAGTGGCCGCCGAAACGGGTGATTCGGCGCTTTCGTCCTCGATAAAATCGCCGAAATACGAATCACCGCTCTCGCCTATCGGCCTATCCAGCGAAATCGGGTGCTTCGCAATATTGAGCACACGCTTGGTCTCTTCAATCGAAATGTCAGCCTCGCGCGCGATCTCTTCAACCGTCGGTTCGCGGCCAATTTCCTGCGTAAGGCGCTTGGTAACGTTGCGCAGCTTGCTCATCGTTTCAATCATATGAACCGGTATGCGAATCGTGCGCGCTTGGTCGGCAATCGACCTGGTTATCGCCTGCCGTATCCACCACGTTGCGTAAGTGGAGAATTTGAAACCGCGACGGTATTCATATTTTTCAACCGCTTTCATCAAGCCGGTATTGCCTTCCTGGATAAGATCAAGGAACGACAGCCCGCGGTTACGATATTTTTTCGCTATGCTAACAACCAGCCGCAGGTTGCCGCTGGAGAGTTTGCGTTTGGCGTGTTCGTAGCCTTCGTAGCGACGCTTAATCGTCTCGATTCGCTTGCCAAGACGTTCGGGATCTTCGAGCACCATCATTTCCAGCTCATCGAGTCGGCCTTCCAAATCGCGCAGTTTGGCGGCGTTGCCGTTTTTCTTGCGCGAAGATTTCACCTTTTCAGCCTGCGCTACAATATCGACCATCTCCGCATTGATAGCTTCAATGCGTTCTTTCATCGGTCTGATACGCTTAATCTGGATGTTGAGTTCTTCGAGCAACAGCACGCCTTTTCGCTGGCGCGAATGAATGCGCGTCTCCAATGCCAAAATCTTGGCCTTAGGCAAGCGGGTTTTTTTGAGTGCGCGGAAGTCGCGTGTGTTGGCCTCGATCATCTTTTTGACCGTGGCAACGTTTTGCGGTATGCGCTCGATGATTTCTTCTTTGGCGAAGTCCATCGAAGATCGCAGTTGCAGCGTTCTATCAAAAGCCAGATCGCCGCGAGAGACGTCTTCGAGAATCCTGATCGCCTCGTTTTTGGCGAAGTCGCTCTCGATAAGCGTCTTGCGGAATCGCATACGGGTAAGTTCGATGCGCTTGGCGAGACCGATTTCCTGTTCTCGTGTCAGCAGCGGGATCTGCCCCATCTGCGTAAGGTACATACGCACAGGATCGTCCATGCGATTTCTTTCGCGAGCTTCCTCTTGCGGTACGGCCTTTGTCCCGGTAGTGCTGTCGTCATCCCCAGGGTCTGCGGCGAATTCTGCGTCGGGATCCTCATCGCGCAGTTCTATCCCCTGCTCGTCGAGCATCATCAGTATGCCATCGAGATTATCAGGCGATGCCACATCGTCAGGTATCAAATCGTGAATATCGTCGTAAGTCAGATATCCTTTTTTACGACCTGCATCTACGAGTGTTTTAATTTGTTTGTCGATCTTCTGTGAGATCATTCGCTATCCCTTAACATGTAATTGCACATGCCCCCGGAGTAGGGTAATACAACCTGTCATTTAGGTTACGACCGCGCGTCCGGACTGTTTGGTTGCGATTGCCTTTTTAATTCGGCGATTTTTCTTAAATATTCTACTTCATGCTCCTCGGTTCGGACTTCTGTGGAGGCCCATTCCCGCGCATGCTTATCTATCGCCCTATCTACACTATGTTTATGAACATACGATAAAATATCTTCGTATACTTTTTCACAATCAATTTTCTTTGGCGCTTCCGAAATCACCCGCGAAAAAATCTGACTGAGTTCGGAATCGTCGAGCCGACTGAAAACTCGCGCCGGTTCTATCTCTTCGCCCGTTCCGTCTTTGAGCGCGCCCAAAATTGCCTCGGCAATCAATCGCGTCGGCCCATCGAGCCATTTGGCTATCCCACCCTCGGCCATTAACTTTGCGTGCGGCGGTGAGACCGTCATCAATTCCAGAACCCATTCGCCGAAACCCCTCACGCCTTTTCGCCGCTGAATCGGTGCTTCGTCACGCCGAACCGGGCGAGACGGAG
>CAYSUZ010000387.1:0-2200 GCA_964434335.1 uncultured Planctomycetota bacterium
GGCGGCGTTTGTGAGTATCGCCCCGTTGATAATCAGGAGTACAACATGCCCGACATTCTTGACCAGGGAGAAGTTGACGCGCTATTGCAGGCGGTCAATAAAGGCAAGGTTAGCGGTGTAAGCGGCGGAGCCAAAAAGCCCGCAGCACCCGCCGAAGCAGTTGCGGCTGAGCTGATCGAAGGCGAATACGACTTCAAAAAACCTGAGCGCGTGACCAAAGAACAACAGCGCGCCCTGCATACGATACACGATATCTTTGCACGCGGTTTTTCGTCATCGCTCTCCGGGCTTATCCGCGCGATAGTCGATGTTAAACTAATCGACGTAGAGCAGGCGACCTACGGCGAGTACATAAACTCGCTGCCCAATCCTACGTCGTTCAACCTTTTGCACATCGCGCCGGTTGACGGCACGGCGGTGCTCGAACTTAATCCCGAAGCGATATTCCCGCTGATCGACCGCATGCTCGGCGGCAGCACAGGCAGCAGCGCAACGCTCACGCGCCCACTGACGCAGATCGAGCAGGATCTGGTTAGCACCATCATCGGCCACGCGCGCGCGCAGCTTCAGCAGGCATGGTCAAACTTGCAACAACTCGATTTCAGACTCTCCTCCTCGGAATCCAACCCGCACCTCATGCAGATACACTCGCCCAACGAGCCGGTCGTCGTGATAAACTACGAATCAAAAATCGGCAAATCGCAGGGCGCGATGAGTCTGTGCTATCCGTACCGCGTAATTGAGCCGGTCATAAGCACCTTCACCGCGCAGACGTGGCTGACGCAAGCCAAGTCCGCAGAAAAAAATACCGTCGATACGCTGCGGCAGAATCTGGGCAAAGCCGCGCTTGATATTAACGTCTACCTGACCGAGACCGAGATCACGCTCGCGGATTTGGTCGACCTCAAGCCCGGCCACATCATCCAGACCGGCAAGCCCGCGAACTCCGAGATCACGCTCGCTATCGGCGGCAAGCTCAAATACAAAGGCACGCCCGGCGTCTTCAAAAACCACAAGGCCTTCCTCGCCTCGCGCCCCGCCAGACCCGGCGAAGAAATTTAACCTGCATTAATAAGAAGAACCATAAAAGGAAAGCGTTTGTTGTCCTGTGTTATCCGTGGCTCTTGGTTAATACCCCATGATTTTCGGTAAAACTTTGAAATCCGCGCCGCCTCTGATACAATTCTGCCTGATAATCCCACAACGAAATCACGGAAACCGCAATGACAAAACATTACGCTCTCGATCTCAATGCAAGCATTGCCGAGTTGAAATCCGACGCGCAAAACGGCCTGACCGTTGAAGAAGCCGCGCGACGTCTCGACGAATACGGCCCCAACGAATTGCAAGAGGCCCCGCGCCAGGCTGCGTGGGTTCGCTTCCTGCACCAATTCAACGATCTCATTGTCATCGTCCTGATTGCCGCCGCTGCCGTTTCGGCGATAGTCCACGACCTCAAAGACACCATCGCCATCGGCGTGATCGTAGTGATTAACGGCGTGCTGGGCTTCGTCCAGGAGGAACGCGCCGAACGCGCACTCGCCGCGCTCAAGCGGCTGGCCTCGCCGCGCGCGCGCGTCATTCGCGGCGGGCAGCACATGGAAATCGAATCGCCCGAAGTCGTCCCCGGCGATATCGTCGAGATCGACACCGGCGACTTCATCCCTGCCGACGTGCGAATAATCGAGGCCGCCAACCTCCAGATCGAAGAAGCCGCGCTCACAGGCGAATCGGTTCCCGTAAACAAAGACCCTGCGCTGGTTCTCGGCGACAAGACGCCCATCGGCGACCGACGCAACATGGCCCACATGGGCACGGCTGCGGCGTACGGGCGCGGGCGCGCGCTGGTCGTGGCGACGGGCATGCAGACCGAAGTCGGCAGGATCGCGGGCCTGTTGCAGAGCGTCACCATCAAACGCACGCCGCTGCAAAAGCGGCTCGAAGGCGTGGGCAAACTTCTGATATGGGTTACGCTGGGCATCTGCGCGTTTATTTTCGCGCTGGGCGTCCTGCGCGGTCTCGACCTGATGGAACAATTCATGGTCGCGGTCAGTCTCGCAGTCGCGGCGATTCCCGAGGGCCTGCCCGCAGTCGTAACAATCGCGCTGGCTATCGGCGTGCAGCGAATGGTCAAGCGCCACGTCCTCATCCGCAAACTCCCCAGCGTCGAGACCCTCGGCTGCGTCTCGGTCATCTGTAC
>CAYSUZ010000388.1:0-2197 GCA_964434335.1 uncultured Planctomycetota bacterium
GGCAATCACGACTTCGCCGCTATCGGCAAGCTCAGCATCGACTACTTCAATATCTTCGCCAAAGAATCCACTATCTGGACTCAGGACCACCTCACAAAAGAAGAGAAGGAATTTATCAGCAAACTTCCGATGGTGCTTGACTATCCCAACTTCACCATCGTACACGGCTCGCTTTACATGCCCGACGCCTTTGGCTACGTTCAGACCATGATCGACGCGCTGTATTCGTTCCGCGAGATGAAGAAGCAGGTTCTCTTCATCGGCCACTCTCACGTACCCATCACCTTCATCGAAGACTCCAGCATATCGTTCTCCGTCGACGATACGATCAAACTCGAATCCGGCAAGCGCTACATCATCAACGTTGGCAGCACCGGGCAGCCGCGCGATGAAGACCCGCGTGCCTCGTGCGCGATCTACGATACCGATCTTGGTATCGTGCGAATCTGCCGCGTCGAGTATGATATTCTTGCTACCGCCGAAAAGATCGTCAACGCGGGCCTCCCGGTCATCAACGCCGAACGCCTCAAGATCGGCCGCTAGCGGGGACGCCCCGCTGCAAAACTCGGAGCAGCCACTCACTTCAAGACCCGCTTCGCTGCTTTTCGCCATTTGGCGAAAAGGGCGCTCGCTTCCACTTATTAACAAATCTTGTGTCCCTTTTGGGATAAACAAAATTGCCCGATAGCCGTACATTATTATAGATAGTTTGATGTGGATGCTTTCGACTTAGGCTAATAAAGGGAAGGAGGAATTATGAAGCGAGTCATTATTGCAATTTGCTTGGCGGGTTTTCTGGTGGGTTTTGCGGGCTGCCGTCGCAAGCCCGCTTGTAATATGGATCAATGGAACTGGGGAAGTATCGCCATTTTGGGCGGGGGCGGGTATGCCCATATCGGCATTGGATTTGAAATTCCCTCTGGCATGACGGAGGAACAAGTACAACACTGCATATATAATTATCTCGTAAAGAATGTGGGCAAGGATAACACTCTACTTGATAGGGACTCTTCTCACGAGACGTTGAAAGACGGCATGAGGGAAATAGATTACTGGGCTATTGTGTATGCTCAACTGCTTGATCGTGATCTTAAGATACCCGCATGGTTTGGTTGGGGAAAAAGAGATGAGATGATACGGGAATTGTTGGAAATGCAATGAACTATCCAGCAATTTTTGGGACATCCTAGAAATCCTCTGTGCTCTCTGCGTCTCTGCGGTTTGACGAATTCGCCCTTCTTATTTCTTGAAAAGCGCGCCGCTCTCTGTATGATATAGATGGAATTCCGAGAGGGGGCATTTCTATTGAGAGCGGTCGTTCAAAGAGTAACCGGCGGCAGCGTCGATACTGCACAAGGCCGGATTGCGGCGATAGACCGGGGTCTGGTGATCCTGTTGGGTGTTGCGAAGGACGACACGCCCGCAACCGCCGCATCGCTGGCAAAAAACATTGCCACGCTGCGCATTTTCGACGACGACAGTGGCCGGATGAATCTCTCTGCGCTCGACGTTTCCGCTCAAATCCTCCTCGTCTCGCAATTCACGCTTTGCGCCGATATTTCGCGCGGACGCAGGCCGGGCTTCGATCTGGCGGCGCGTCCAGACGACGCACGCGCGCTTTGTGATGCATTCGCAAAGGCGATGCGTGATCTTGGCCTTGATGTGAGCGAAGGCGAGTTCGGCGCTCACATGCACGTGTCGATCCTCAATGACGGTCCGGTAACTTTTGTTGTGGACGCTTAACGAATCCCAGAAAACGGAGTTGGAATTATGAGCAAGTCGGTAAAACTTGCGGCGCTCGCCCTTGCGGTGATGCTGTGTCTGGTATCCTTTGCGCGCGGCGCCTACGCCGAGGGCAGCGATGATTTTGATAATCTCCGCAAAGAAATGCAGGAGTGGAAAAGGGAAACCGATGACAAAATCCGCAAACTCCAGGAAGAAAACGCCGAACTCCGCAAGAAACTTGACGATGCGATTGGCTCGGCCAACACAGAACTCACGCCCGAAATTGAACGCAAGATTGAGAAGTGGTTCGAAGAAAAACGCGCCAACTCCAGCCTGCTCAACGTGCGCGGCAGCGACGGCAACTACATAATGGATATTCGCTTGTTTGGAGGAATCCGCGAGCGGCTGGAGATCGTCGATAACTTTACCGACTTCGACAACTCAAACGACGACCAGGAAAACATTCTCTCTC
>CAYSUZ010000389.1:0-2194 GCA_964434335.1 uncultured Planctomycetota bacterium
CATAACAGACAGCAACATCAACGAGATAAGCCCCGTTTTCGGACGGGGCTTTTTTTTGTTGGAAATTTCGCGCCAAATTCTATATTCTGCATGCTGGATATTGGCGATTTTTCACTTTTTGGGGATCGGGTATGAGATATATTTTATTTTTTGCGGGCATTGCCCTGCTTGCATTGAGCATTGTAAGCTTGGTCGAACTTCAGGGCCAGGAACCCACCGAGATCAGTATCGAAGATGTACTTGCGGGTAAATTCGAGGACGGCGACTATGTTCGCGTAACAGGTGGATGGGCGTATTATGCCGGGGTTCTCGAATTCAGTGAGCAGAATGTAATTGATGTCAAAGAGAATTGCGATGCGGATACTCGTATTATTTGTTTTTATTATCCCATATTTGTATCGGATAATTCAAGGTTTAAAGACGTTAAGTTGGAGGGGCTGGATTCGATAGAGTATGAAAAGCAGGCGGAAGTAATACTTTGTGACATGCATGATATTAGGGTTATAGTCAAAACGGATAAATACAAGAAATTGGGAGAGATTGCTTGGGGAAGTCTCAAAGAATCGAAGATAAAGGGCAGTATTACAAGGGGGGTATCTTCTTCTAATATCGATGTTCGAGGGGAACTCCGAAAGTATTATCCCGGCGCCAAGACAAAGGTTGAGGATATGGTTCAAATTGAACAGGACGAGATTCCTGGTATGGGCTTGCGAATTACTGGTATTGTTTTTGGAGTGATAATTTCGGTTGTCGGCATTATCGTAATTGTGCAAATGCGTGTAAACGACAAGGCCGCAGTTAACATAGCCTCGGGCAGATATGCTTTATACGGCCAGCCTCAGCAACCCTACGGACAACAGCCGCACCAGCAATATCCGGGTGCGCAAGGTCCGCAACAGCCTTACCAATCCTATCCGCAGAATCCACAACAAGGCAGCCCACAGCGCCCGTACGAGCCTTATCAGCAAGGCCCACAGCCGCCTTCTTCGCCGCAGCCGCCCGTTGGGCCACAGCCGCCGCAAGACGACGGAGGGTTCCCGAAAATGCCCTCGGAAGAGTAGGCGAGATTGCTCGCTTTTTTGCTATTAACCAGCATGAGCGGCTTGGATGCAGTTTTACGCTCTCGTTTCGGCCAATGCCTGATTTTTCTGGCGATTTCGAGATAACTATCTATAATGGCGTTTTGTACATTTGGCGGACTTTCCGGGGGCGGTATGTCATCATCCAAGGGTAGATACGTCGGACGAGCAGGCGAAAAACTCCAGGGTGCGCTAACTCACTTCGGAATCGATGTCGCAAATATGATTGTCGCGGATTTGGGTTGCAATATCGGCGGCTTCACCGATTGTCTCCTATCGCACGGCGCATCAAAAGTGTATGCCGTCGATACGGGTTACGGGATGTTTGATTACGGCCTGCGCGGCGATGAGCGTGTTGTTTTGATGGAGCGCACTAACGCGCTGCATCTGCGCAAATTGCCCGAAGACATTCACGGTGTGGTTGTTGATGTGGGCTGGACGCGGCAGGAATTAATAATTCCCTCGGCGATGCGTCTTTTGGTGCCGGGGGGCTGGATTGTTTCGTTGCTCAAACCGCATTACGAATCCGGCAAGCGCGATCTTGTAAGGGGTGTTTTGCCGCAGGAGAAGGCTGGGGATGTTTTGCGCCGAGTCATCGCCGATATCGAGATGATGGGGATAAAAGTGGACGGGAATTGCGATTCGCCTTTGTTGGGCGATTCGGGCAACAGGGAATATTTCATCAAAATTATTAAGCCGGAATGAGCAATTGAGTATAATGGCCGACAAGGATTATTACAGCACGCTTGGAGTTTCCAAAGACGCGTCCGAGGGTGATATAAAAAAGGCGTATCGCAAACTGGCGATGCAACATCATCCCGACCGCAATCCTGACGATGGCGAGGCGGAGAAGAGATTCAAGGAATCCGCCGAGGCCTACGAGGTGCTTAGCGATCCCGACAAACGCCAGCGCTACGACAGATATGGCGAGGCTGGTTTGCG
The DNA here is from genome assembly GCA_964434335.1 of uncultured Planctomycetota bacterium. Taxonomy (GTDB): domain Bacteria; phylum Planctomycetota; class B129-G9; order B129-G9; family B129-G9; genus JAUWEX01. The sequence continues at coordinate 2,022 of CAYSUZ010000389.1, forward strand.
CGGACAGCACCACGGATTCACGTCGATGGACGATATATTTTCGGCATTCGGCGACATCTTTGGCGACGGTCTGTTCGGCGGGATGTTTGGCGGGCGGCGTGGCCCGGCCAGTGGCCGCAGCCTGCACATGGAAATCGAGATCAAACTCGAGAAAGTTCTCGAGGGCGTGGACA
>CAYSUZ010000390.1:0-2175 GCA_964434335.1 uncultured Planctomycetota bacterium
CGTTAAGATTTCCAACCATATGCGACCGCTGAAAATAAACGTGAACAATAAAAAGCGACTTGCGCCGTATGTGTTGCCGATTTTTCTGGCTGGTTTCCTTTTTATGGGTGCGATGATTGTGCGATGGTACGTGGTGGATATGATTGATACTACTGGCTTCGCGTTTCTGGGAGGGATATTTCTGGCGTGCACGGTTTCTGGTTTCGCCATCGGCCTCAAAGGTTTGCGGCGTGGCAACAAGATTGTCCGGCGCATTAGCGTTACTGATTGAAAACATGTCATGAATAAACAAATTATTAAAATTACGACGGTGGTGGAAAACAAGGCTGCGGTGCCGGGATTGGTTGAGGAGCATGGCCTGGCGTTCTGGGTCGAAGTCGGCTCGCATCGGATTCTGTTCGACACAGGGCAGGGCGGCGCACTGTTGCACAATGCGCGTGCGCTATCCGTCGATCTCGCTACGGCGGATGCGATTGCCCTTAGCCACGGTCACTACGATCACACTGGCGGCATGCCGGATTTTTTTCGCGTCAATAACAACGCCTGTCGTTACGCCCATCCCGCTGCCTTCGCGCCGAAGTATTCGCGCGGCTCAAACAGCACAGTTCATTATGCGGGGATGCCACAGTCGGATGATCCGAAATTTGTTTCTGGCGTAAAAAGGGCGGTGCTGACCAAACTGCCGACGGAGATTTTTCCGGGGATTGGGCTCACAGGCGAGATACCGCGCGAGACGGATTTCGAAGACACGGGTGGTGCCTTTTTTCTTGATGAGGATTGCCGCACGCCCGATACCCTGTTAGACGATCAGGCGATGTTTTTCTCATCGTCGTGCGGGACGATTGTTGTGTTGGGCTGTGCGCATGCTGGCTTGGTAAACACTTTGCGATACATCCGCAGTCTCACCGAAAACCGACACATTCACGTGGTGATGGGGGGGACGCATCTAATCAGAGCTTCGGCGCTACGGCTTGATGCGACAATTGCATATTTGCGGGAAATAGGCGTCGATCGTGTGGCAGCGTGTCACTGTACTGGCCCGAAGGCCATCGCGCGTCTCGCGGCGGACTTGCCGGGGCGATGTTTCTCCTGCGCCGCCGGGGAATCGATCGCGTTCTAGCCCATTTTGTAGACCTTGCGAATAGTCTTATGCACAGTCCATGTGCAGTCCATTCCTTTTGGAAAGACGACAATATCGCCTGCGCCGAAACGCACTTCACCGCTTGCGTGACTGACGCTCACATCACCTTCCTTGACGTAAAATGTCTCGCGGTCATCGTAGTGCCAGTCGAATGTCGAAGGCTTGCACTCCCACGCCGACCAACTGTCTGCGCCCAATTCGCGCAGTTTTTCGGGCGTTGCTTTTTCGATCTTGATCTCACTCACGGTTTTCTCCCTAGGAAGTTTTCTGTAATTCTATTAGCGCGCGCAATTCATTCAAGGAAAAAATCCTTCGACCAAAAACCGGATTCGATCGTTAAAAATACCGATACTGCTTTAACGAAACCGATACCGAAGGGTTAAATCACAATGCGCAAAACAATCAGATTCGCTTTCAACGTCCTACCTGAGATTTATTTATTGTACGTCTGTGTGTGTGTCGCAGTCCGGCTGACAGTGCGGGATCATTATGCGGTTGGACGACTTGCTTTCTATGCGCCGATTCTGATGCTGATGGGGATAGGTCTGATTGCTGTTGTTGCAATACTTGCACGAAAGAAGCGCCGCTGGCTTGCGCTGGCTTGCCTGCCCCTGATGGCTGTTCTTGTTGCTTTCGCTGTTTCTGATTATCAGCCGCAAAATTATATCCTCGAACAAAGAGGCGAGCCGATTAAGGTTTTTTCGTGGAATATTTTTCACGGGGCTCTTGGCTGGGATGATGTTTTGCGCGAGATAAAAGCCCGCGATGCTGACATAATTTTCATCACCGAGGCTGTCGGCGAAGACTATTCTGATCGCCCGGGTTTTTGGAAAGAGGAATTTCCCGATTATGAAATTACTGACAACAGTGGCGAGATGGATTATATAATTCTCGTGCGCGGGAAAATTATCAATCAAAGATTCGAGGTTTCAAACGGTCTAGATGTGGTTTGCGCCGAACTCCAAGTGCGCGGGCGGCGGCTTAACGTGATCCTGCCGCACCTCTCAGCACTGCCGCATCGAGACAGCGAAGCA
>CAYSUZ010000391.1:0-2174 GCA_964434335.1 uncultured Planctomycetota bacterium
AACGCATCCGCACCTATAATTATCCGCAAAACCGCATTACCGACCACCGGATAAATTTGACACTTTACGACCTGGAAGGCATAATGGAGGGGCAGATGAGCAAACTGATAGAACCGCTCATCCAGCATCGCAAAGAAGAGTGCCTCAAGGCGCTGTAACGAATTTTAGCCGCCTTTCCCGTAGCGAAAGGGGGGAGGAAACTTGCCACGTTTTATGCAATCCGTTTCGGTTGTAATTTTTTTGTTCATTGTCGCATTCGCGGCAGCGTTGTGCATTTCATGCGACGCCGACAACGAAGATCCTGCCGACCGTATCGAGCTTCCGCCCCGGCCAACCGGCAACGACTGCAATCCACCGCTAAGCATGATCGAGAAACTGATCCAGCAGAATAATCTCGGCCAGGCAATGAAGCTGGCAAACCTCTACATCAAGAACCAACCGCAGAGCACCGAGGCATATATACAGCGCGGCAATGTGAAAATGGCGCTGGCCGAGCAAGCCCGCGAAGACAAGGAAAAATGTGCTGCGTTTATCGCAAGCGCGATCGAAGACTACAACCGGGCCGGGAAGTGCAATAATAAAGATTTCCGACCCGGCGGCTATCGCGCGGATGCTTACTGCTTCATGGCCATGCTCGACAGGGAAAACCGAGACCGCCATTACGAAAGAGCGCTTGACGAAATAGATGCGGCAAACAGGCTCGCGGGCAAAGAAATTTCCACTCTGATAGATTTGCGGAATCGCATACTCGCGCAGAGAGGGGGGGGCAGAGAGTCGGTCGCCGCGCTTGAAAAACTTGCGCGCGACAACCCCAATCAACCGCAACACACCGAAATGCTTGCGCGCGATGCCTTCAAACACGGCGAAATCGACAAGGCGCACAAATGGCTCGATGAGACGTTGCGGCGCAACTCGAAATCCATCCTGGCGCTGCTCTACCGAGCGAGCATCCTGGTAGAAAAAAATCGTTTCGATGACGCACAGGCCGATATCAAAAAGATCAAGCAGGTATTGGCCGAAAACAAAGAAAACCGATCGGCAATGGCCGACGAGCTCGCGTATCTCGAAGGGATCCTGCGCATAAACCGTGGTCGATATATGATGCGACGCGCGAAGTTGGCGAAGGCTGTAAAGGCCGCCCGGGACGAGGCCGCCGAGGGAATAAAACTGCTGCAATCGCTAGACCGCGAAAACCAGGCAAGCGATTTCTTCGTCGCGCTCGCACAGCTCGAACTCAGCACAAACAACGCCAGCAGGCATTACAGACAGGCCATAACCAAGATGGAACAGGTCGAAGGCGAGCCTCTGGTTGTCATGCCACGCCTGCATTACGGGCTGGGGCTGGCACTGTTCTCCGAGAACAACAATAGCGAAGTTGAGGCAGCCAAAGAGATAGGCAAGGCTGCGGCCTACGCCGACAAGATCGACAAAATCATGGCAAACCCCAACACGCGCATTATCGACAGGCTGCTCGCTCGCCGCGCCTGCGCCGAAGCCGTTTTGACCAGGGGCAAAATGAATCTTCAAATCATGCGCCGCCCCGATGCAGCGCAGTGGGATTTCCTGAAATATAAAGAACTGCGACCGTGGGGCGACGAGGCCGCCCGGATCCAGGAATTGCTTTACGAGTGCGAGCTTGCAGAAATCGTCGACAAGAAACTCACCTACAAGGACTGCAACGAATACCTTAAACATCCTTATTATAAAATACGCGTGGTAGCAATTAAGATGCTGTCAAGCTCCGACGAAGCGCAATGCAAGCAGGCAGTCGCCGAGATGCTGGGCGACAAGAACAATACAGTTATACGGATAACGCTTAACGCCGTCAAAGCGCGCCGCATCCGAAGCAACCTTGCGGGGCTTTGTGCGCTGTTCGCTCACAAAGACGAAGTCATCGCAATTGAAGCGCTCGATTGCGCAGCAACGCTAAAGGAGCGCCAGACCGTGCCCGCCCTGATCGACGCGCTCGGGGACAAGCGAATTGCGGTACGCGAAGAAGCGATCAATACGCTGATGAGCATCACGGCCCACTCGATGTTTTATCATTATGATGACGACGAGGCCCAACGCGCTGCGGCCATTAAAAAGTGGCGCGAGTGGTGGGCCGGGCAAAATTAAAAAAATCTCCGAGCCAACAGGCACGGAGAATACTGCACGCAAAACACGAAACGAGA
>CAYSUZ010000392.1:0-2173 GCA_964434335.1 uncultured Planctomycetota bacterium
ATTATCCTCGTAGCGCGATGTCTGGCCAGTGGCCGATTCACTCTTAATGTCCGCGCTTACTACATCCACAAAATCCACAACCTTCAGCAATTCTTCATGCAAAACCCCGTTGGTTTCGAGAAGATGTCGAATCCCGATACTTCGGCTGAGCGTAAGAAATTCTGCAAGAAACTCCGCTTGCAGCAATGGCTCGCCTCCCGTCAATGCCAGCGCACGATTCAGCCCGGGTATTACACACATTTTCTCCATGATCCCGGTCAAGTCTTGCGGCGAAAGAGGATTCTGCAGATGCTCGATATTTTCGGATGTGTAGACAAGGCACTCTTTTGGCCGCTCCATTCCTTCGGGCGTGTCGCAGTAGGCGCATTGTAGGTTGCAGCCGCCGAAGCGAACGAAAAGATGCCGCTCGCCGCAAAGAAGCCCCTCGCCCTGGATCGCCGGAAAAATTTCGGTGATGTATCCGCCCTGCTTGCCGGTCATTTTATATTCTTCCTCTGCTCAAGATACCATTCCCAGTTGGCGCTGTCTTTAAGCGCCTTTACAAAGCGGCGGCACGACTCGCACTTCATGCACAACGAAAGTTCGCCCGCATAACATGGCCAAACTTTTTCTATCGGTGCACGCAATTTCCGACCCAGGACGACGATCTCCGCTTTGTCCATAGCGCCGAGCGGGCACTCCAGCGAGACTGAGCCGTGCGTTGCCTCGGCCAGCATTTTGTTGATCGCCGCAGCATAATTCTCGCTGTTGTCGGGGAAAGTTTGTCCCTCTTCGTGATTAAAGCCTGCGACGATGCTATCATATTTCATCGCTTCTGCGTGTGCCAGCGCGATTGATATGAAAAGCGTGTTGCGCCCCGGAACCCACACGGCCTCAGCGGATTTTTGTGCCTGTGTGCCCGTGAGTGCTGTGTCTTGTGGTATCGTCTTGTCGCTGTGCGTCAGAGCGCTGTTGCCAAGTTGTTTGAGCCACGGCAGAGGCAAGATTTCATGGGGTATGCGATAGTCAGAGGCGATCTCTTTGGCGGCCTTCAATTCTTGCACAGCGGCGCGTTGACCGTAATCAAAGGAAAGCGCGAGTTTTACTTGGGAATGCTTATGAGCATGGGCCAATGCGACGGTTGAGTCAAGACCGCCGGAAAGTAATACGATGGTTTGTGATTTTTTAGACACGACCGATTGAAGCCTGACTGTTGTAGGCCTGCTATGTCTGCTGAAAGCCGTCACCAGAGCGAAATCCGGTGACGGGCGTTCCTTGCGGCATGCTAAGGTTTATTTTACTTGTTCCTTCATCAGGCGTCCGGCCTTGAAGGTAACGACCCTTTTAGACGGTGCTTGAATCTCTTCGCCTGTGCGAGGGTTGCGGGCTTTTCTGGCCTTGCGCATCTTTGTGTTGAATACAGCAAAATCTCTAAGTTCGATTTTGTTGCCATTAGCCAGTTCCTCAATCATTTGATCAAGAAATGCCTGGACGATTTCTTTGGCCTTGCTGTATTTGATTTTTGCCTTTTCGGACGCTACTGTAACTAAATGTTTCTTGGTTATGGTGGCCATCAACCGCTCCTTTGACTGGTATTATTTATGAATATAATGACTGCCAATCCCCTCATTACTCTATTATTATAGCCTGATTATGGTTGGTGCAAATGAAATTTACAATTTTTTTATTTTATCACGACTTTTGTCTGATTAATCGTTATGCTATTTTTCGGTGGTTTCTTCGAAATCTCCGAATTCAAATTCCTCATCTTCGCCTTCGATGAACACATCATCAAATTCTGCACCGTCAATCTGTTTGCGAAGGATGTAGTAGATAATCGTACTGCCGGTGAGGAAGAAGCACAAAATGAACGCCCCCACAAAGTAGCGCAATACTTTAATCCAGCCCATGAGGATGAAGCCGCCGACCTTTTCGCCGCCGCTCAGCGGAATCTCACGGACGACTGTATCTTTGAGTTGTGTATTGGCGCGGAATTCTTTTAGTTGCTCGTCGTTAGTGATGAAAAACGGCCCTGCAAGTGTTTGCGATGTTTTCGGATCCTCGACCGTAACTACGTATTGCGAGTGTCTGGGCCACATCGAATATGCGGACATCATTCTGTCGTATTGATCGGATTTTTTGACTGCCTCATCGCCCTTGCCGTCAATTACCGGCATTTCCTTTTCGTCGAGAT
>CAYSUZ010000393.1:0-2167 GCA_964434335.1 uncultured Planctomycetota bacterium
GATCCAGAATTTTGCTTATTGCTTCGGAGAACGACTCCGCCGAATCGTGTTCCTTGCGACAGACGACCTCCGCCGGTATGCCCGCGCTTCCCGCGCGTTTCAGTGCGTATGCGTCATTGTTGCTGCTTATGACAACGGCGATCTCGGCGTTGAGCCTGCCGTCCGCGATCATGTCTATAAAATTTTGCAGCGTCGTCCCGCCGCCCGAAACAAGTACGCCGAGTTTTACCCGCCCGCTCATACGCGCCCCCCGTTCCGATATTCGATCGCCGCCTTAACAAGCGCCTCGAACAGCGCCAGATGCTCCGGCTGCTGCGCGCTGAGTTGCTCCGGGTGCCACTCCACGCCGAGCATGAAACCCTTCTCGCGCCGGTCGGCGTATTCTATCACCTCGACAAGGCCGTCAACCGAGCGCGCAGACACGCGCAGCCCTTCGGCGAGTTTGTCAATCGCCTGGTGATGGATCGAGTTGACCTTGACTTCGCCCGCGCCGATAATTTCGGCCAGCAACGAGTCAGGCTCGACTTCGACCTTGTGGTAGCGATGCTCGCCGCACCGCGCCAGCTCTTTGCCGCGCGCGTGGACGATCTGCATGCCGTAGGCGTCGGGAACATGCTGATGCAATGTGCCGCCGAGCGCAAGGTTGATAATCTGCTCCCCGCAGCAAACGCCCATCACCGGCAGGCCCATCTCCAGCACCATCGCCGTCAGGCGGAAATCGAACTCCTGCCGCCGCGGAAACATCAGCGTGGCTTTTTCGTGTTTCTCCTGCCCAAAGACCGATGGCTCGAAGTCGTCGCCGCCCACGAGCACTATCCCATGCACGCCCCTGAGGACCTCGCGCAAATCCGCGTCGTCGGCCAGCGGCGGAACGAGCAGAGGAATCCCCCCCGCGCGCTCTATCGAATCGGGATAATCCGTGTATTCCGAGAGGTAATCGGCGCAGACTTCCTCGTTGTGTTTTATGTCGCAGTTAATCGCGATTATTGGTTTCTGCATGCAAGTCTCCGTTCCATGAAGGCGCAATTATAACACCACAATCCACGCAGGCAAGGCCCGCTTGCCGACAGCAACAAGCAATGATATAATCGTGCGCAAACCTATTTGGAGGCACTATGTCAAAACGGATAGCAATCGTCGGGGCAACCGGCGCAGTCGGAGCGGAAATGATTAACGCGCTAATCAGGCGCAAATTCCCCACAAGCAAAATTTTCCTCTTGGCATCCGAACGCTCCGCAGGCAGAAAGCTGGATTTCAACGGAACGCAGATCACCGTCGAGGCGCTGCATGCGGACGCGATACCCGACGTGGATATCGCTCTTTTTTCGGCGGGCGGCGCAATAAGCAAGCAGTTCGCGCCCCTCTTCGCAAAAAAAGGCTGCGTCGTTATCGACAACTCCTCAGCATGGCGAATGGATCCCGACGTGCCGCTGATAGTACCGGAAGTGAACCCGCAAGCCGCGCAAAAACACAAAGGCATCATCGCCAATCCGAATTGCTCGACCATCCAGATGGTTCACGCGCTCAAGCCGATTTATGATGAAGCGGGAATAAAACGAATCGTCGTCGCAACATACCAAAGCGTCTCCGGCGCAGGCTGGTCGGCGATTTCCGAGCTGGAATCGCAAACGCGCGACGTGCTCGACGGCATGCCCGCAAGACCGCAAAAGTTCCCGCATCAGATCGCCTTCAACTGCATCCCGCACATCGGCGCATTTGTCGAAAACGGCTACACCGATGAAGAGATGAAGATGGTCAACGAGACGCGAAAGATACTCGGCGATGAAGAAATCATGGTCTCGGCCACGACCGTGCGAGTGCCGGTAGTGCGCGGCCACGGCGAGGCCGTCAACGTGCAAACCGCAAAAAAACTGACCGCCGAGCGAGCGCGCGAAATCCTCACCGCCACACCGAACATCGTCGTTCTCGACGATCCGGCCAACGCGCTCTATCCGCTCCAGAATCTCTCCAAAGACGACGACCGCACTTTTGTCGGGCGCATCCGCGAGGACATCTCAACGGAATGCGGGCTGGACATGTGGATCGTCTCGGATAATCTGTTGAAAGGCGCAGCAACCAACGCCGTGCAAATCGCGGAACTGCTGGCATAACGGCTGCGGCGTTTTTGGGGAACATCTCTTTCACCGCAGAGACGCAGAGGTTTTTC
>CAYSUZ010000394.1:0-2162 GCA_964434335.1 uncultured Planctomycetota bacterium
CGCCCGTTTGGGCTGATAAGCGACGGCTCATGTTTGTTGTATGGATCCAAAATAAAACGGCTTCCGCCTTCGACTACGGCCTTGAGCGACAATTCCCGCAGCAAATCTGCGCAGGCGCTCCGCTCGGCCTCTCCGCAAAGAAACGGATTGAGGTGGCTAACGTCGAGCGTTATTGCTGCTCCGTCATAACCCGCTTGCGCAATCACGCGCAGAGCATCTTGCAGTGTGTGGTGCGCGAAGCCGTTGGTGTTGTAGCCGAATTTCAAAACGTCACCTGTTTTGTACTGGTTTACTCGGCGATCTCAGTGATCGTTATCGCCATATCCGGACAGGACAACTGACACATCGCGCAGCCGACGCAGTTTTCGGGATGCTCGATGAGTTGCTCGGCCTTACCTTTTTGGCCGACCTTGTCCGAGCGCGAAAAAACTCCCTGCGGGCAGATTGCTACGCACAGGTAGCAGCACTTGCACCAGTCGCGGTTGATCTCGATTCGAAACTTGCCCTGCCTTGCGCTCATATCACATTGCCACATTCGTAATTATGCTTTGTCTTAGAGGCACATTTTTTACCGCACGCTTCCTTCATTGCTGCGGCCAGAATGCCCAGCGCTTCGTCAACATGTGCCTTGGTCATCGTTAGCGGCGGGCAGAATCGGATTGTGCTTTCGCCGCATGACAGAAGCAATAAGCCTTTGTAGAAACAGCGGTCGATAATTTTTTCGACCAGCTCTGGTGCAGGCTTTTTCGTCTTTTTGTCGTGAACGATTTCCGCGCCGACCATCAAGCCCAACCCGCGTACGTCACCGATAATCCGACTGGTTTTTTGTAACTTTTTCAATCCTGCCACAAGATGCTTGCCGACCTTAGCGGCATTGGCAGCCAGTTTGTTTTGGATAAGATCGATGGTGGCAAGCGAAGCCGCGCAGCACAGCGGATTTCCGCCATAGGTGCTGGCGTGGCAGCCCGGCTTCCAGTCCATCACCTTGTCCCTGGCGATGATTGCGCCCAGCGGCATGCCCGAGGCCAGCCCCTTGGCCGAAGTGATGATGTCAGGCACCACATTGAAGTGTTCGTGAGCGAACATCTTACCAGTGCGGCCCATGCCAGCCTGGACTTCGTCGAACACTAGGATGATTCCGTGTTCGTCGCAAATTTTTCGCAGGCCTTCAAGGAATCCCTTCGGCGGAACGATGTAGCCGCCTTCGCCCTGGATCGGCTCAACGATGATCGCGGCGACTTCTTCAGCGGGCGCGATTTTGTTCAGTACGATTTCTGTGATATATTCGAGGTGCGCCTCAGCCTGACTCTGACCCTTGCGCTGGGCCAGCAGTGGGCGGTAAGCGTTGGGATAGTGCGCGTGTGTTATGCCCGGCACCAGCGGCCCGAAGTGCAAACGCTGTGCTTTTTTGCTGCTTGTCAGCGACATCGCACCGAAGGTCCGGCCGTGAAACGCGCCCGTGAAAGCGATTATGCGGCTGCGGCGCGTGTGATAGCGCGCCAGCTTCATCGCCGACTCTATGGCTTCCGCGCCGGAATTGCAGAAGAACACCTTCCACTTGCCGTCCTTTAGGCTCGCCATTTTTTCCGCAAGGCTGCTTTCGACCGAGTAGTAAAAATCGGTCCCGGACATGTGGATAAATTTGTCCGCTTGTTCCTTAATCGCCTTGACTACATTCGGATGACAATGGCCTGTCGAGGTTACTGCAATGCCTGCGGTCATGTCGAGAAAGCGGTTGCCGTCTACGTCTTCAATTATACAGTCCTCGCCCTTTGCTACTACCAGCGGGTAGCCGCGGGTGTAGGACGGCGAAACGAATTTCTTGTCCTGAGCGATAATTTTTTTGGCTTTAGGGCCTGGCAGATTTGATACTATTTGGGCGTATTTCATCGGCCCCTCCTTATCGAAAAAACTTACACTGGATTTTGTTTTTCAGACACCTATGGCCTGAATCTTTTGCGTAGCTGCGAAAGCAGATCGAACACTTTTGTACACTGATTCATATCTAAATTTCCCGCGCCGCAACTCGGTGTTAGCACACATTGTCTGCGCAGGCTGTTTTCCGAAACACCTTTGCCTACCAGCGCACTAATTCCGTCTTGCAGCCGGGTGTAGATTTCATCAATATCGGTCTTGTCGATATCCATCGTTGTCGGGACGAT
>CAYSUZ010000395.1:0-2155 GCA_964434335.1 uncultured Planctomycetota bacterium
ACCCCAAATTTCGGCTGTCTGGCGGAAGTCGATATTTTCTGTTATGGGCGGATGTGTTGTCAGCGATGGTTAAAACTTGTCGGGCACACATACATGTCGCACATCATCGAAGCGCATGTCGAGGTACTGTATCTCGAAACGTTCAATAACGCCATCAAACAGCTCGTATACCTTTGCCCCTTCGTACTCTTCATCAGGTTCTTCTTCATCAGGGTCTTCCTCATCAGGGTCTTCCTCTTCTTCCTCTTCGTCATCGTCGTCGAGATATTTTTCGTCTTCCTCGTCCCGAACCTTCCAGGGCAGTGTTTCGGGATTGGGGTTGGCGTGCATGTCGCTGAATTCTTGTCGGGCGAGAACGCGCTTGCGTATATTCTTGTCGAAATACACAAAATAGCGCACGTTGCGCAATGAAGCGTCGCTCATCCCGCCTCGCCGCGCTGTAGTCGAGAGCCACAATTCGTCAAAACGATCCGCTTCATCGTGGTCACGGATTAAAAATACGTAGCCCTCTTCAAAATCCTTTTCCAGATATTCATTGCCGATTGGTGGTATGCTGCCAGCAATGTCGTTGGCGATAGCATCAAGGATTGCCATGCCCGCTTCGGTGGCGTCGTATTTTATAGTGGTGTCTTCGATTACTGCCTGCGAAGAACTCAACGTCAAAAACAATATGCTCATTATCGTGATCATTAGTGCGATTACGACCATGAGTTCTATCAGGGTGAAACCCGATTTTTTTATCGTACTAAAGTTATTTGTAGCCATCATATCATTACTCCACTTTCAGTTCAGGAGCGCTGGCCATGAAGCTGAAATGGTGTATCAGCGCCGGATTCTCTAAGCCTTTGTCGCGCGATGCCTCTGATTGCGGTTTCCATTTGTAGTATATCCTGATATGAAACTCGTAGACGCTGGGCATCAAGTCGTATACTCGCAGCTGGTTTGCGGTGAACACGAAGTTGCCGTTTACATCCCTGGGCCGCCTTTCTCGAACAGCCTGCCGAATCTCGATATCAAAAGAGTAGTTGTGAAGGTTGTCGTATTTGTTGTAGAGCACTGAATCTTTATCACGCAGGTACTGTGCGAGTTTGTATACCTTATTGTTGGATGTCGGGTAGCGGACGAGCGAATTATTAACATATGCCAGAAGGAAATCAACCTCGCGATCTTCGTCGCCCTCTTGGGTCAGCTCTTGTTCCTCGATGCTTACATCAAAAACTTCGGCGGTACCGGGCAATTCCAAAGTGAGCACTCCTGCCGCGCCGGAGTCATCATCTTCCTCTTCGCCCTCTTCATCTTCGATCACGAACTCTGCTTCGGGGAATAAACCGTCATGAACGATTGTGATAAGTATCGGAGGATCTTCGGTGCTGTCGGCACGGAAGGCTGATTCCATCGCCGCCTGGATAGCATCCCTGATGGATCTCGACATTGTTGCGGTTCGCATGTCACTGACACTCTTAACGCTTTTGGCAGTGGCAGAAGGAAACACAGCCATGATGGTCAGCAGGGTTCCGAAGATAATCATCGCGAACATTAACTCCAGCAGCGTCGTGCCTCGCTGTCCTCGCGGCGAAGCGATCAGCATTGCAACGTTCCGCGCAGCTTCGCGTGTGCCGGTTTTTTTGTGATTATTCATCATCATCTTCTTCTGGCTCATCTTCTTTTTCCATGACAGTAATTTTTGTGCTGACCTTGCCCGTGTTGGGGTTGATTTCGATGAGAATTCTTTTCCGCTCGCCAGCGCGGCTTATAATGATTTCCGCGTCGATTTTTTTGCGGAATTTGGAGTGTGCGACATCAAGTGCCGGCTCGTCTTCCAGCGCGGCGCCTTCGCCGCCCTGGTAAAGAGGCACATTTTGGAAATTGCCCGGTGCAGGCCGCACTTTGGCAAACTCTATGCTGCCATCCGCGTGCAATATCAACGCTCCCGCAGCGTATACCTCATCATCTTCATCCTGCTTGCCGTTGTAATCGGAATGTTCCGCGTCGGGATCGTCGGGCGGCATGGGCGCTGTTTTGTCGTTTGCATTGCGCATGTACTGTCGCTCGATGACGGCCTTGTCGAACTTCATATCCCAGTCCAGAAACAATTCTTCGACAAGTATGTCGTCTCTGCCTGCGTTTGCGTCCCCCTGTTTATCCAGAACGCCGT
>CAYSUZ010000396.1:0-2153 GCA_964434335.1 uncultured Planctomycetota bacterium
AAACCATCAAGAAGCCCTTAACCCTCGTATAAAGCCATTGAACTACCTCAACAATATCCTAGCGAAGCTGGAAGGTATCCAGGCGGGGGTAAAAGAGGTGATTATGCTCAACCTGGACGGGTACGTGTGTGAGTGCTCGGCGGACAACATTTTTGTCGTCAAGCACGGCAAGATAATTACACCGCCGTCCAGCGCAAGCATTCTCAAGGGCATTACGCGCGATACGATTATTGATCTCGCGCTGGAAACAGGCGAGTTGGTACGCGAGACAAACGTAACGCGCTACGATTTGTATACCGCTGATGAAGTGTTCCTGTGCGGCACCGCTGCCGAGTTGCTTGCGGCTATCAAGATAGATGGTCGCGTCATCGGCGAGGGCACGCCCGGGCCGGTATTCAAAGACCTCCTTACCAGATACCACAAAATGGTAAACGAAGCGTAACAAAATCATTTGAACGGGATTCCCGTGGAGGACAACATGAAAGCTATATTATTCGTAACGATGATTCTGCTTACAATGCTGGTTGCTTCCAGCGTTCAGGCCGAAGGCCCAATACCGACACCCAAGCCCGAAGAAAGTCCGGCCGTAAAGACGCCCGTTCCTGCGGAGTCTGACAAGGAGCTTGATGAACTCATTAAGCAGTTCACCAAAGGCGACGAGACCAAGATCAAGGCGGCGCGCGATGTTTTGGTTACAAAGGGCGAGGCGACGGTTGATCGTCTGTTCGTGTTGCTCTCCTCCGAGGACAAGGCCCTGATCGAGCGCACTGCGACGTTGCTCAAGGAAATGGGCATGACCGACGAGATATACGCGCAAATGGCGCTTTACCGCCCTGAATTCAATTTAGGCGAATTGATTGGGATTCGTTTCATCGTCAAAAATTACAGCAAAGACCCGGTAACCATCTTTTGCCCATCTGAAGGCATGAAACCCGTACGAGCCTTGAAACTTACGCTCAAAGACGCAGCAACCGGCAAGGTCATCAGCACAATCGATCTCAACGCCAAAATCACTGCCAGCTCAGGTATTAGTCAGGCAGGTTTTATTTTGTTAAAACCAGGCGGCAGGTATGAAGATGTTTTGGGGTTGGAGGAACTTTTCGGCAGCAGCTTTGGGCAAATCAAATCTGGCAAATATGTAATTACCGGAGCGTATTCAGACAAATGCGCCAGAAGCGAGTCTTTGACAAAGAGTACTCAGATAAGAAATTTCTATCCCGGCGAGCTTGAACTAAGACCATTGGAATTCACGGTAAAATCCACTCAAAACGTCACATTGACTGCTGCTGATATTAAACGAATACAAAAACTGATCGAAGAACTCGGCGACAATTCATATAAGGTACGCATAAAAGCCGAAACGGAACTCGAAGCAATCGGCGCAAATGCCCTGCCCTATCTTATAAAAGCGCGAGACACTCACCAAGACCTTCAGGTTCGCGAAACGGCTTATAAAATAATCCAGGTGCTTGATGTTAAAATCAAGCAGCAAAAACCATATATCGGCATACACCTGAAAAGCACCAATAGAGGGGTAGGCATCAGCCTCGTGGAAAACAAAGGCCCCGCAAGCAAAGGCGGTATGCTGGTAAACGACACCGTCATAAAGATCAACGACGAAGTAATAGTCGGCAAGGATCATGCCATCCGCACCAACAACCTGATCAAGCGCATCAAATATCGCAAAGTAGGTGAAAAGGTGAAATTCACCGTAATCCGAAACGGAAGAGAAGTCGATCTCATGATTGCGCTGGGCACCAAAACAAATTAACACATAATCAAGGCAATGTATGAACTGGAATATTATTCCACCTATGGCAATATCGCTTGCGGCAATCTTTGCATTGCTTTGGATGTTTGCACGCTGGGAGCGTCGCACTGAAAGGCGCATCGCAGAGATTTCGCGCGAAATGCGAATGAAGTTGACCGGCGGAATAAATTTGGATTCCGCTGACAGCGATGGAGACGTGGGCGATTTTTCGCAGCGGCTTCAGCAGATGCAACGCTATCAGGAAACTCTGCGGGCTTCGCTTGAAAAGGCTATCGGCGAGGCCGAGATGCGATGGAGCAAATTTGCCGGCCCCTGCGACAACACCGCCGAGACACATCTTGCGAAGCCCGCAGAGTTTCCTGATAGCGTTGCATCTGCTGAA
>CAYSUZ010000397.1:0-2143 GCA_964434335.1 uncultured Planctomycetota bacterium
GAATGCTATATCCGATTGACGGCATTCCGCAAATCATTTGGATACCGATCTTGCTGGCATATTCATTGATTGCCTCGGTTATTCCGGTATGGCTGCTATTGCAACCGCGGGACTATCTGAATTCATTTCAATTATATTTCGGTTTGGGTGCGTTGTTTGTGGGTTTGGTAATAATGTCTCCACAGATACAGGCGCCAGCGGTAAACCATTTGTTCGGCGATGGCAAAGCGATACCGTCTGCCTTGCCGCTGATGTTTATGATTGTCGCCTGTGGCGCCATATCGGGTTTTCATAGTCTGGTTGCCTCAGGCACGACCGTTAGGCAGGTGAGCAGCGAAAAAGATATCCGGTTTATTTCATATGGTGGTATGCTGACGGAAGGCTTCTTTGGTTTGATTGTCTTGCTCGCCTGTACCGCCGGAGTTTCTTTTGCCGTGTGGCAAAAGGGCTACGCGGATTTTACGGCAGTTGCCGCGAATCCCTTAAAGGTGTTTTTGGACGGCGGCGGAACGTTTTTGAGTCACCTCGGTATCGCACCGGCTACCGGCACAGTGTTGCTAACCGTTATGGCCGTTGGGTTTGCCATGACAACGCTGGATTCCGCCACAAGGCTGTTGCGATATAATGTCGAAGAAATAGCCGAAGGCGTGGGGCTTAAATTCCTGCGCAAAAATCGCTATTTGGCTGCACTTATCGCGGTTGCCTGGATTGGCATTTTCGTGCTGATTACCATTGCGGGCCATACTAAGGAAGGCGTAATTGAGGCAAGCGAAAATCCTCTCTGGCCTATTGCGGGAATGTCGAACCAATTATTGGCCGCGTTGGGCTTGTTGACCGCCTCGGTGTATTTTTACAAAATAAAAAAACCAACATTTTTCACCTTGATACCGATGGTAATAATGATGATTGTTACCATATGGGCGATCATTCAGACGATAATACAACAACTTCGTCCACAGCAAGGCGCGGTGACCAACTATGGTGTATTGATTGTCGCTATGGTACTTTTCGTGCTCGCGGTTTGGCTGATAGCCGAGGGGCTGATTACTACAACGCAATTGCGTAAAAAAAGAAAAATAAGCGAGGGCTTGGCTGATGAGTAAAATCCTGGTTGTCGACGACGAACAGGGCGTGTGCTTCGCCTTCTCGAAATTCCTAAAATCCGAAGGGCATCAGCCCATTACCTGCTCTACTGCCGAAAATGCGCTGACAATTCTGGAGAACGACCAGCCCGAACTGGTTATTTCCGATATTCGCCTGCCGGGTATGAGCGGGCTTGAGTTGCTCGACCGCGTCAAAAAACTTTATCCGAAAATTGCGGTTATCCTTATAACCGCTCATAGTACGATGAAGACTGCTATTGACGCGATGAAGTCCGGCGCATACGAATATATTGTAAAGCCCATCGACCTCGACGAAGCCAAAGTCCACATTGATCGCGCGCTCGAATCGCAGCACATGGAGAACGAACTCAGGATGCTGCGCTCTGAACTAACACGTCTCTACGGTGAAGCCACGCCGCCGGACTTGCAGACCTCCGCGACAAAGCCGCCGGTTATTGTCGGCCAGTGCTCACGTATGCAGGAGGTTTTCAAAAAAATAGGTTCCGTCAGCGACACCAATGTTGCTGTTTTGCTAGTCGGCGAGTCCGGCACCGGCAAAGAACTTGTCGCGCGCGCAATCCACGCCAACAGCAGCCGCAAGGATGGCCCCTTCGAGCCGATAAACTGTGCGGCGTTGCCCGATACCTTATTGGAAAGCGAACTCTTTGGCCACGAAGAGGGAGCTTTTACAGGCGCGCATCGTTGCAAGGCCGGCAAATTCGAGCTTGCCAATAGCGGCACGGTTTTCCTCGACGAAATCGGCGATATCTCCCCAGCCGCACAGGTTAAATTGCTGCGATTTCTCGAGGACAAGATGTATTCGCGTCTCGGTGGTAACGAGCGAGTCAAGGCCGATGTGCGCATAGTTTCGGCGACAAACAGCGACCTCGAAGAAAAAATGCACACCAATGAATTCCGCGAGGATCTCTACTACCGGCTGGGCGTGTTCACGATTCAATTGCCGCCGCTGCGCGACAGGGCCGGAGATATCCCGCTTCTTGCCGCCCATTTTCTCGAGCCTCATCCCAACGTGACGATTG